>OMSY01000172.1 GCA_900313875.1 uncultured Actinomycetes bacterium | reverse complement strand
GGGACAGAAGCCTCCGTCCCCGCTGTCCCGCTGTGTTGCAGACGATGCACCGTTCCCAGCACCGGGGAGGCGCGCTTCACTCCGTCCGCGGCCTGCGCGAGCAGACGGCCTCCATGACCGCGATGTCGGTACCCAGATCGTCGTTGACCGTGACGGTGTAGAAGCCGACCTGTCTACCCGAGCGGTTCGTGCGTGCATGCGCGTACAGACGTGTCCCCTTGACGCCTGAAAGGAAGTTGATCGTGTTGGAGATGGACACCGTGGGGGTCTCATGGACGTTGCAGGCGATGGCCAGGGCGAAGTCGGCCAACGTGAAGATGGCTCCCCCCATCACGTTGCCGTGCGCGTTGAAGTGCACCGGGTCCAGTGCGACACTGCAGACCACCTCATCGGCATCGACCTTCTCGACGACGGCCCCGAGCGCATGGGTCGCGAAGCGGTCACGGGAGAACGCCTCCTTCACGATGGCGAGATCGATGGGGTATTCCTGGTCCTCGAACATGGTCGTTCCCTTCCTTGGGGCCAACCTGCCCATCAGAGGGCATGGTCGGGTCAATCCTGACTGTGTGGTGCGATATGTATGGTCATGGTCCTCGCGCTGTCACCGGACCTGAACGAAGCCGCCTCGGGCGTATGGTCATACAACACCTCGAGCGACCAGTCATACAGTGCGGTGGAACCATAGGTCCCGTTGAAGGTGTGGCTTTCCTTGGCGATGTACTCGGTACCAAGGGCATTGGTCCCCATGGTGCGGGTATCGGCGATGGATTCCGGCTGCACGAGCATGATGTCGTGTCCTGGTATCCCAGCGGACCCGAGCGCGCTGCGCCAGAATCCGACATCGGCAAGGGCGCCGGCAAAGGACAGGTTCTGGTAGCCGAGGTCGTCGAGGGAGACCGTATAGGAGATGTCCCGCGTCTTCCCCGAACCATCCTGGGTCAGACGGAGCTTCGCGGAGCTGTAGTCAGCGCCGGAGGTGCGTTCCTCGGGAACGAACCCGATGAGCACCTCGCGCTCTATCGCGACCGACCGGCTCGCCGTACCCGTCTCGCTCTCGCCCACCGACGCGGAGATGAGCGATGCGTCCGAACCGAGCGCGACCAGCGCCTCCTCAGATGAGCCCCCCTCGAGAGCGATGAGGTTCGGGATGGTCGCGATGGGGACCTTCGAGCAGCAGGCGAACAGGTCATCGGGATTCGGAAAGGGCTCGACCGATGGCTGAGGTGGATTCCTCCTCGCAACGAAGGCAACGCTCGCGAAGACCACGGCGATGGCGAGGACCAGCAAGAGATCCACCACGAGGAAGCGGTTGCGCATCCGACGTGCTTCGATACGCTCACGGTCCCCTGCGGCGAGCCCCGCTCGATGCCCGGAGGATTCCCAGGCGCGCTCGCTCTCGAGAAAGGCCTCGTCGTTGGGTGCACGGTTCTCCAGCACATCATCGGCTCCCCCCGCCGCCAGCGCACCGGCGTGGGCCTCTGCCCCGCTGTCGGGAAGGGGACCGGACCCGGTGGTCGGCCCGGAAGCAGCAGGGGGCGCGGGAACGAGGGGAATGCCGGCTTCCAAGGACAGGTCGGGATCGAGTGAGGGGATGGAGCGCAAGACCCCTTCTGTCCCCACGCCCACGACCGGCAACCCATAAGATGGATAGCCGCCTTCGTTCTCCGGATCATCGTATCCATTGGTACGATATGGCACACGGGAACCCTCGACATCACCAGGATTATCCGAGACGTCATCCCAACGATGCGGCAGCTCGTCGAAGCCGTCATCGAACGCGGCAAGCGAGAAGAAATCGTCGTCGCACTCCCGACGAGACCTCCTTTTCCCCTTCGCCATCGATGCACACCTTCCTCAGGACGACTCTCCACACGCTGCAAATCAGAACAGCAAGGTGTGCATGAGCCAGTACCCGACGATCACGAGAGCCAGAATGGAGATGAAAAGCGCGAGCTTCTGCTTGAACGACATGGGTGGAAGATCCTGACCGTCGTCGCTTCCGAACTCCTGTCGCTGCCTCAGCTTGCGCTCCGCCTCCTCACGGCGCGCATCCTCTTCCCAGGGATCAGCTGACCAATCGATGTCATGGGAAGACCGCCTCGCTGCAGCTGACCGCATCCGTCGAGCTGCCGAAGCCGAACGCTCGCGTTCGGCGGTCTTGTCATGTTGTCTGGAGTGCTGTGGCTGCTCCTGTGGGCGCTGTCCAGCGTCACGTTGCGACATGCACGACCTCCCTTACGGTTGGTTCCCATCGATTCTAGCAGTTTGCCCGCCTCAAGAGGGGCTGATTCCATATTGACCTCATGGAAGCCCAAGTATCGAAGGAGGGGCATCCCCGTCAATTCGAGGATGCCCCTCAGGTTCTCGATGTATCTTGCCGGGGCACCGTCCCACCGATACCCCTCGACCGGCATCTAGTCCGGCGCACCTTCCTTGACGATGTCCTTCACCGAGAGGGAGAAGGTGTGCTCGATGGGAGCCCACTCGACGTTCTTGAACATGGCGATGACCGCGATGGGCGCATAGGTGAGCATGTAGATGGGGAACGTGGGGATGAACTTGAGCTTGTCGATGGTGCGCGCATGGATCTGGTTCCACTCGGTGATGGTGGTGAGCACCGCGAACCCGAAGAGCACGAAGTAGAAGTTGCCGAGCGTGAAGAGGACCGATTCCATGGTCGCCTGGGTGACGACCCCGGTGAGCGCCGGGTCGAACAGGCCGATGAGCATGCAGGCGGTGTTGACCACAAGCGACGCAAGCGTGAGCAGCATGCCCGGTGCGATGGTCATGAGCATGTCGAAGCAGGAGAAGCTCCTCTTGGTCCCGATGGACTTCAGCAGCGAGCCACCGTAGTTGACGAGCACCTGGTAGAACCCACGCGACCAGCGCATGCGCTGCTTCCAAGACTGACGGAAGGTCACGGGCTGCTCGTCATAGATGATGGCGTATGGAGCGTAGGCGATCTTGCGGCCACTGGCGATGGTGTCGGTCGAGAACTCGATGTCCTCGGTAAGAAGATGGTACTTCCAACCGCCGTTGCGCTTGATGACCTCGGTCGAGACGAGCCAACCGGTACCGGAGATGGCACAGGAGTTGCCCAGGACCGAACGCGCCTGGGAAAGATACTTGCCCTCGCGCAGGAACCATACCGCATAACCGGCGGAAACCCAGCTCGAGGCGAAGTTCTTGGAATTCCGATAGCTCGTGACGACCTCGTTGCCCTGGTCGAAGACGTTGTTCATCTCGGCTACGAAATGCTCATCGAGCACGTTGTCAGCATCGAACACGAAGAATCCCTCATACTTCTTCTCGGGATGCTCGCTGAGGATGCGGTTGAAGCCATAGTCAAGAGCCCAGCTCTTGCCCTTCTTCACCTCGTCGAAGCGCTCGAAGACGGTCGCTCCATGCTCACTCGCGACCTTGGCGGTATCATCGGTGCAATTGTCCGCGATGACGTAGACGTCCAGCTTGTCCGAAGGATACTTCTGATCGTTGATGCTGTCGATGAGGTTGCCGATCACCTTGGCCTCGTTGCGGCCGGAGATGACGGCGGCGTACCGATGGTCCTTCCTTGCAAGGTAGCGGCGCGGCTTCTTGATGAAGACGGCGAAGACATAGAACAACTGGTATGCATAACATACCGTGAACAACACGAAGATGATCATGTTGAACGTCCATATGAATGTCTGCAAGATCGTACCTCAGCTTTCTCGTATGCCGCGACGCACCGGAATCAGGCGTCATCGACAAGCGTTCCGGGCAATCACCCCAAACGCTCAACATGATACCCGGATTTC
>OMSY01000042.1 GCA_900313875.1 uncultured Actinomycetes bacterium | reverse complement strand
GGGCAACCGGGAGGACGGGAACGCTGTCTCACCGGGGGTTCCCCGTTCCGCAGTCCGGCCAGCAGTGTGGAACGGTGGTCGTGGGACGGGGGTTGCGGTCCTGCTCCACCTTCGGCATCCCGCCGCAGCCCCGGTTCCATGGTTTGCTGGCAACGGAGATGGTCGAACTAAGCGTGGGCAATCACCGCGATATGATGCGAACCGGGCTTGGAGCGCACATCGGTTTCCGGGAAGCCGGCCCCTTTCAGCAAGCGTTCGAGCTCCTCGCCCGTATAGATGCTCATGCCCTCCAGGGGGTCGCCCTGCTCATGTGCCTTGCGGTCCGTTCCGTCGGTCTCGTTGCAGATGAGGAACATACCCCCTGGGCGCAGGATGCGGTGGACCTCACCGAAGGCGGTTTCGGGATCCGTCCAGAAGTACACGGTCTCGAATGCGGTTGCGGCATCGAAGGAGGCATCGTCGAAGGGCAGCTCCGTCACGTTGCCCTTCAGCACCGAGCAGGCTCCCCGTTCGATTTCGGCAGCGCAGACAGCTGATGACTTCGCGAGGGAGGCGGGGGCGGGGTCGATTCCCGTGACGTGCCCCCGGGGGCAGAGGCTGAGGATCCTGAGGAGGTTGGCCCCGCCTCCGCAGCCGATGTCGAGGACGTGTGCCGTGGGGTCGAGGCGGCAAAGGGACAACCCCCATGATGCCAGCTGCTCGTGCGCGCCGCCGTTCATGCGGTCGAGCATGGCGAGGCCTTCTGCCCCCTCGGGAAACGCCGGGTTTCCGCCGAACAGTCCGTGCTCGTCCATGGCTCCCTCCTTCTCCGTGACCCATCGTGGTTGACGTCCCAACATGGTACCGGGAACCGGACGAACCGGGAAGAGCCGTCATATGGTACCGGGAACCAAAGTGAGCTGGCCATATGGTACCGGGAACCAATGGGACCGGGAACCAGAGCGGGCTGGCCATATGGTACCGGGAACCAATAGGGTACCGGGTACCAATAGGGTACCGGGTACCGGGAACCAATGGGATGCCATATGGTACCGGGAACCAAAGCGGTCGGTCAGCAACGCTCCAGGATTCCGCCCCCGAGGCACTCGAGTCCGTCGTAGACGACGACGGACTGACCGGGTGCGATGGCTGGTTCGCGCCGGTCGAGGACAAGATGCGCGGTAGCGCCTTGTCCATGTTCGACCATGGCTCCGACAAGCGCCCGGGTGTGGCGGGTGCGTATCTCATAATGTCCTGGACGGGGTGCATGTCCCGCAATCCAGTGTGTATCGCGAAGGTGCAGTTCCCTCATCCACAGCAAGGGGCATTCCCTGTCCGATGTCACATAAACGATGCCTGCCTTTGTATCGGTGCGTACCACGTAGCGGACGGGTCCGCCTCCGATTCCGAGCCCCCTGCGTTGTCCGACCGTGTAGAGGAAGGCACCGTCATGCCTGCCGATCCGTTCGCCGGTCTCATGGTCGATGATATCCCCTGGCTGGGAATCGAGCTGGGAAAGCAGGAACTGCCTGATACCGATATCGCCGATGAAGCAGATGCCGGTCGAGTCCTTCTTGCCGGCGACCTCGATGCCCCGTTCCCGTGCCATCTCGCGTACCGTGCCCTTGTCCGGGATATCACCGATGGGAAAGAGGGTCCGCGAGAGAACGGTACCCGGTACGCGCCATAGGAAGTAGGTCTGGTCCTTGTGCTCGTCGGCAGCGCGCAGGAGCCGACCCGTGGTGCCGCTCGTTCCCGGAACCCGGTCGGTTCCCGGAACCCGGTTGGTACCCGGTACCACTTCGGTACCCGGTACCACTTGGGTACCCGGTACCGTGCGGGCGTAGTGTCCGGTTGCGATGTAGTCGGCGCCACGGGAAAGGGCGCGTTCGGCGAACAGGCCGAACTTGATCTTCTCGTTGCATATGACGTCGGGATTGGGCGTGATCCCGTGCTGATAGCAGTCGACGAGATGGTCGACGACCTCGCGTTTGTATTCGGCCTCATAATCCCATACCTCGAGGTCGATGCCGAGTCCGACGGCCACGCGTTCCGCATCCGCGAGGTCGGTTGCCCATGGACAGGTGAAGCCGGGCAGGTCCGCGGTCCAGTTGCGCATGTAGACGCCGAGCACGTCATATCCCCGTTCGACGAGGAGCGCTGCCGCAAGCGCCGAGTCCACCCCGCCGCTCATCCCGACCACGACACGCTCACCCATGATGGTTCCCCCTGTCCTCGCTCCAGTCATGCTGGGCTGCCACGCGAGCGTACTCCGCAGCCACGACATCGCCGATGATGTCCACCGCGTCCCGTACCTGTTCCTCGGTCGTGGGCCTTCCGAGCGTGATGCGCAGGCTACCGTCCGCGATGCTTCGGTCGAGGCCTATCGCCTGCAGCGTGCGGGAGGTGCGCATCTTGCTCGCGGCGCAGGCGCTTCCCGTGCCCACGCTCACCCCACGTCGGTCGAGGGCGATGACGAGCCGTCGTGCCTCGAGCCCGGGGAACGAGATGTGCAGCAGATGCGGGAGCCTGCGTGCTTCCTTGCGTGGTCCCGAGACGACCGCATCGGGGAAACGCTCGACAAGCGTCCGCTGCATGGTGTCGCGGAGAGCCGACAGGCGTTTGCACTCCTCCACGCGCTCTCCTATGGCGAGTTCGAGTGCACAGGCGAACCCGACGGCACCGGCGACGTTCTCGGTGCCGCCGCGGAGACCATGCTCCTGTCCTCCGCCCAGCACGAGGGGCCTGAGTGCGATGCCATCACGTGCCCAAAGCAAACCGACCTGCTTGGGGCCGTAGATCTTGGCGGCGGAGAGCGTGACGAGGTCCGCACCGGTCGATGACACGTCTACGTGAAGCAGTCCGGCGGCCTGCGTGGCATCGGTGTGCAGGTACAGGGGGGTCTCCTCACCGGCATCGAGGCGGCGTCGACGCTCTGCGCGTACGACATCGGAGATGGCGCGCAGCGGCTGGACCGTCCCGATCTCGCCGTTCGCCAAGGCGATGCTCACGAGCTCGGTCCTCGGTGTGAGCGCTCCCTGGACGGCGGCAGGCGTGACCATGCCATCCGGTTCGACGGGGATGGTCGCATGCTCGCGTGCCTCGACGATCGCCATGATGCTCTCGTGTTCGATGGCGCTCACGGCCACCGGCCCGTCCACGCATCCGAATGCGAGGTTGTTCGCCTCCGTTGCGCCGGCGGTGAGCGTGACGTTCGCTGGCTTGGCGCCTATGGCGCGGGCAAGTCTGCCACGCGCGTCCTCAAGCGCCTGCTTGGCCGCTCGTCCACGTGCGTAGGGGGCCGACGGGTTGTCGAAGCGCTCGGTGAAGTAGGGGAGCATGGCAGCGAGCACCCGGGCATCGACGGGTGTCGCAGCGGCATGGTCGAGGTAGATGTCGATGGCATGGGTCTCCATAGAGGCTCAGCATACCGCAATTCGGCACGGTGGACATCCTCTGCGTTTCCAGATGACCATGCCGTTCACCGTTCATCCTCGCAAATTCTCCACATTTCCCTCCTTTCGGGTCGGGTCAGCGTCCCACATCATCCCCACCAACCGCATCGGCTCCACGTCTCCCCGAAGCCATCCCATATCTTGTGTCGTTTCGGCTGCACAGCACCCCTCATGTGGTGTCCCGCCGAATCGACTCGCCCTGCGCCTCCCGGATGGTTCCTTCGGTGGCGGGTGTGGCATGGTGCAGGGAGCAATCGTGTATTCCCATGAAACCACCTACAAAGTGTCGAATTTTGTTGCAAGGTGGGGCATGGTGGACTATCATGCAGGCATGAAGACCACGGGACCACTGTCACTTCAGGGAGGAGGGTCATGGCGGGCTTTCGAGGCAACTACTGTCACAACATGGACAGCAAGGGCCGTGTGGCGCTGCCTGCCCCGTTCCGCAAGGTGCTTCCCGACAAGGTGATCTTGGTCAAGGGTCTCCATGAGGCGTTGTTCGTCTTTACGGATGAGGAGTTCGAGAGCTGGCTCGATGGGTTCTTCGGTGAGGGAGGGTTCGACCCGACCAACCCGAGGCACGACCAGATCGACACCATGGTCCGCGGAGGATCGCATGAGGTGCCGGTCGACTCGGCAGGTCGTGTCAACGTACCCGCGCAGCTGCGGGCCGATACCCATCTCGGGAAGTCGGTGACCGTCATCGGCAAGGGCAACCACATCGAGATGTGGGATACGGACCGCTGGAACGCATTCATGGATGCGGCTCCCACGCTCGACGAGCTCGTCTTCGGCAAGGACCAGACCAGCGCATGAGCTTGACATCTGAATACCGGCATATCCCGGTCCTCCTCGACGAGGTGCTCGAGGCGCTCGATCTCCATGAAGGGGATACGTTCGTCGACTGCACCTTGGGCGGGGCGGGACACTCTCGAGAAGTGGAAGCCAGAATCGCACCAAGCGGTCTGCTCATCGGCATCGACCAGGACCAAGCGGCCCTGGATGCGGCTGCCGAGCAGCTCTCCGCAATCGCACCACACATGCAGCCACTTCTTTTGCGCGGCAATTTCGGGGACCTAGACGAACTCCTTATCACAGCAGAGGTCCCCGGGATTGACGCCATCCTGTTCGACCTGGGCGTCAGCTCGCCCCAGCTCGACTTCCACGAGCGCGGCTTCTCCTATCACGGGGATGCCCGCCTGGACATGCGTATGGATCCGGGGAAACACACCAAAACGGCAGCAGAGGTCATCAACACCTATGACGTAGCAGACCTCACCCGGATCTTTCGCGACTACGGTGAGGAGCGATGGGCATCGCGCATCGCCCAGTTCGTGGTCAAGGCACGCGCCACGTCGAAGATCGAGACCGCGGACCAGCTCGTCGCCATCGTGAAGGATGCGATCCCCGCATCTGCGCGACGCAAGGGGGGTCATCCGGCAAGGCGCACGTTCCAGGCCTTGCGCATCGAGGTCAACCAGGAGCTCGACATGCTCAGGCAGGGGCTTGACGCCGCCGTGCGTTGGCTGCTGCCAGGGGGTCGTATCGTGGTCATCAGCTATCACTCGCTCGAGGACCGCATCGTGAAAGAGTGCTTCTCAAGATTGTCCCAGGGATGTACCTGCCCACCGGACCTCCCGGTCTGCGTGTGTGGCAACAAGCCGGTATTGCAGATCATGACACGTAAGCCGATCATGGCGGGCGACGAGGAGGTGGAGCGGAATCCTCGGGCACGGTCCGCACGGATGCGTGTTGCCCGAAAACTGGACCAGGACGGTCGATGACCGTCGAATGCACGAGGAGGGAGGCTGCGTATGGCTCAGGCAGCACGCGCGTATCGCGACAACACGCAACGTGCACCCAGATACGATGGCCTCAGGGTCCTCACCAACGATGAGCGCACGGTTCCACGTCAAGACGTCGACCCCTCGCTCTGGAGTCTGGTCAGGGGCGTCATCGTCATCCTGCTGATGCTCGCCGTCATCGGGATCGCACGTGTGGCGGTCACTGCCGCCAGCGCGGACCTGCAGACCCAGAACGCGTCCAAGCTTGCCGATGTGAACACCCTGCGTACCGAGGGTACCCTACTCGAATCCGAGCAGGCAGAGCTCTATTCACCCGACCGCATCTCCTCGGTTGCCGAGGGGAAGCTTGGGATGACCGAGCGTGTCTCGGGCAACTACCTGTATCTTTCCGATGATGTCGTCGCCACCGATTCCAAGGGCGACATCTCCATAACGGGTACGTTCTCCGCCTACGTCGTCGGGGATTCGGATGACGAGATGGACCTCCTGTCCGGGGACTGAGGGCCATGGCGCGGATGAGGGGGAACGGTTCCCGGGGTGCCGCGTCCCCTGAGGTGTCCTCGAGCCGGGGTCCTTGGGTCTGGACGTTCTTCATCGCCCTTGCAGCACTCCTGCTCCTGCGCCTGTTCTATGTCCAGGTCATCAGGCACGGGTCCTATTCCGAGTCCGCCTCGTACCAGCATTCCGGCAAGACGCTCACCTTGCCCGCCCGGCGGGGAACCATCTACGACCGCAACGGCACGGTACTCGCCACGACCGTCGAATGCAGGACCATCAGCGCGGATCCCTCGCAGATCGATGATGTGCAGGACGCTGTCGACAAGCTTGCCCCACTGCTCGTGGAAGCCGACGGGATTCCCTCGAATGACGATTCCGACGGGGCCATCGTGAGCCCTGTTCCCACCCCCACTCCCACCCCGACTCCCGAAGATGAGGAGGAAGGGGAGGAGACACCCAGCCCCACGCCCACCCCCGTGGACCGTGAGACGGCCATCGCCAACAAGCGCGAAGAGCTCTTCGGGCTTCTTGCCGACAAGGAGAACAGGTTCTGCTACGTCAAGCGCCAGTGCGATCTCGAGATCGCAGAGCAGATCATGGAGCTTGACATCAAGGGACTTGCCTTCACCCCGGACTACAAGCGCGTGTTCCCCAACGGGGCGACCGCGGTGCAGGTCGTCGGTCTGCTCAACTCCGATGGTGAGGCGCTCTCCGGGTTGGAGGCGCAATATGATGATGTGCTCCGCGGAACCGATGGCTCGCGGCAGGTGGAGACCGTCCGTGGGAGCAACGTCCCCATCGAGGGGGGCAAGGCGGAACAGGTCGACCCAGTCGACGGACATGATATCGTCTGCACGATCGATCTCGAGCTCCAGCGTCATGCCGAGCAATGCCTTGCGGATTACGTCGAGACCTGCGGGGCCGAGGGTGGCAATGTGGTGTTGTATGATGCGGCGACAGGTGAGATCTATGCCTGTGCCTCCGCGCCTCTGCCCGACCCGGACGATGTGCGCAACTCAGACGATGCGACCAAACGCTGCACCGCCGTCACCAAGGCATTCGAGCCGGGCTCGACGTTCAAGGCGGTCACTGCAGCTGCAGCGCTCAACGAGGACAAGGTGGAGGTCGACACGATGTTCGATGTCCCCTCCGAGCTTCCGGTCTACGATGTCATCATCCGTGACGATGACACCCATGGTGACCTCCATATCAGTCTCACGGAGATCATCGAGCGTTCGTCAAACATCGGTATCGACCTCGTGGAACGGACCATCGGCGACGAGACCTTCTACAACTACATGAAGGCGTTCGGGTTCGGGGAGAGCTGTGGGGTGGATTTCCCGGGTGAGGCCACCGGGCTGCTCGCCGAACCATCCCAGTGGAACGGCGTCACCGGTCAGAACCTGCCGTTCGGTCAGGGGCTTTCCGCGAACTCGTTGCAGATGGCACGGGCCTTCGGCGTCTTCGCGAACGAGGGCGTCATGTGCACGCCGCATTTCCTGCTGAGCAAGCCCGGTTCCGATGAGACCATCGATTGGCCCACCTCGCAGCCGGTCAGTGCGCAGACGGCCGAGGAGGTCACCTACATGCTCGAGCAGGTCGTCGCCAACGGCACCGGCAAGACCGCCAAGGTCTACGGGTACACCGCTGCCGGCAAGACCGCGACTGCCCAGTATCTCGATGAGGAGACCGGGACCTACACGAAGAGCAAGTCGAACGTGGGGTTCATCGGATACCTCCCCAACACCTCCTCGAAGCTCGTCTGCTCGGTCTCCATCTACAACGCAGGCCCCGGCACCAAGGGAACCTGGACCTTCTCGCAGGTCATGAGCTATGTGGCCAAGCACATGAAGCTTGCGCCTGCGTGAGGTCTGTGGGGCAGGGCATGCCGTTTGCTGGTGAACAAGGGGAGGTTTCGTGTGGTACTGTGCGGAGAGCGGGGGCATGCGCTAGTATGAACCGGTTTGAGGAGATGTCCGGGAGGGACGACATGACAGCTCGCAAGACGATGGCGACCCTGCTGCGTGAGGTCGGTTACACCTCGGATGCGGCAGACGACCTCGAGGTCGGTGGCATCGCGTACGCTTCCAACCAGGTGCAGCCTGGGGATGTGTTCTTCTGCGTCGTGGGTTTCAAGGCGGATGGACATGACTATGCCCCCGATGCGGTCGCACGTGGTGCCGCGGCTCTCGTCTGCGAGCATGCGCTCGACCTCGATGTCCCCCAGTTCATCGTGGATGATTCCCGCAAGGCGCTCGCGGAGGCCTCCGCGGCGTTTTTCGGGTATCCATCCGAGCATCTGGCCCTCGTCGGCATCACCGGCACGAACGGCAAGACCACGACGACCTATCTGGTCGAGTGGGTCGCCCGCATGGCAGCGCACAGGACCGGGCTCATCGGCACGGTCGAGACGCGCATCGCCGACGAGCATCTTCCCTCCAAGCATACGACGCCCGAGTCGCTCGACCTCCAGCACCTGCTCGCCGACATGGTCGATGCCGGTGTCGACACCGCGGTCATGGAGGTCTCCTCGCAGGGGCTCGATCTCGACCGCGTCATCGGTACCCGGTTCGCCGTTGCGGCGTTCACCAACCTCACGCAGGACCACCTCGACTATCACCACACGCTCGAGGAGTACTTCGCCTGCAAGCTGAGGCTGTTCGAAGGTCACGAGGTGGGTTCCTGCGCCGTCTGCATCGATGATGGATATGGGCGCCGTGTGGTGGAAGCTGCGCGCAAGGCGGGTCATACGGTGGTCACCTGCGGCTTTGCGGAGGATGCCGATATCCGCGCGGTGGACATGCGTTACTCGGGGAAGGATACCCGGTTCACGCTCCTCCATGGGGAGGGGCGTACCGAGGTCAGCATCCCACTCGTCGGCCGCTTCAACGTGAGCAATGCCGTGCTCGCCATCACGATCTGCCTCGAGCTCGGCATCCCCCTCGACACGATCGTGTCCGCGCTCGCACGCGCCCCGCACGCACCGGGCAGGCTCGAGCGTGTGCCGGGCGGGGAACGGCATGGGATCACCGTGCTCGTCGACTACGCCCATACCCCCGATGCCCTCATCAAGGCCCTCGACGTCGTCGAGGAGGTCGCGCAGGGGAGGACCATCGTCGTGTTCGGATGCGGTGGGGACCGGGACCGCGGGAAGCGCCCCAAGATGGGTGCTGCCGCGACGAAGGCGGACATCGCCATCGTCACGAGCGACAATCCCCGCAGCGAGGACCCCGAGGCCATCATCGCCGATATCCTTCCCGGTATGGAGGGTGCGTCCTCGCAGGTCGAGGTGCAGCCCGACCGTCGGTCCGCCATCCGCGCCGCCATCCACCTGGCGCAGCCGGGTGATTGCATCCTCATCGCGGGGAAGGGGCATGAGGACTATCAGATACTCGGCGACAGGACCATCGATTTCGATGACCGTCTCGTCGCCGGTGAGGAGCTCGACCGCCTATGATGCCCATCGAAGTCAACGCGTTGCTCGCCGTCCTGGGCGAGGCTCCTTCACAGCCTCCCTACGCGCGTCCTCCCCGTCGGGTCACGCACCTATGCTGGGACTCGCGTGAGGTCACCGACCAGAGCATCTTCGTCGCGTTGCCCGGTGAGCATGTCGACGGCAACGACTTCATCTTCAAGGCGTTGCAGGCAGGCAGTCCGCTCGTCATCGCGACCCGGGAGCCCTCCGCTGCCCTGCGTGCGCAGGCGGGCGAGTTCGAATCGCACATCGTCTTCACCGAGGATGCGCATGCCACGCTCGCCACCTTGGCGGGCTGGTACCGTGACCGGCTCGGGGCCCGGGTCATCGGCGTGACGGGGTCGAGTGGCAAGACGACGACCAAGGACCTCATCGCCTCGGTGCTCTCCTCGACGCTCGTGACCGTTGCGACCGAGAAGAACCACAACAACGAGCTCGGGGTTCCCCAGACCGTCTTCGCCGCAGATGACCGCACGCAGGCGCTCGTCGTCGAGATGGGGATGCGGGGCTTCCATCAGATCGAGCAGCTCTGCTCGTTCGTCCGTCCTGACATCGCCGTCATCACCAACATCGGCGCAAGCCATATGGAGCTGCTCGGCAGCCGGCGCAACATCGCCCTCGCCAAGGGCGAGATGATCGCCGGCCTTCCGGACAACGGCGGGATCGCCATCCTCTGTGGTGATGATGATTTCACACCGTTCCTCATCGACCGGTTCTGCCATCCCAAGGGATGCGGGGTCATCACCTACGGGTTCTCGGACCGCTGCACCATCCGGGGCACGGGGCTCGTGCTCGATGACGATGCCTGCCCGACGTTTTGCGCCGAGCTTCCCGACGAGCAATCGTTCGAGGTACATCTTCCCATCCCCGGCAAGCACAATGCGCGCAACGCGCTTGCCGCCATCGCGGTCGCCTACGCGCTCGGCATCGGGTCCGACCGGGTGGAGCAGGCCTTCGCGCAAGGCGTGCAGGTCACGGGGATGCGCATGGAGGTCGTCCATGGCCATGGTGGCATCACGGTCATCAACGATGCCTACAACGCGAATCCCGAATCGATGGCGGCGGGGCTCGAGACCCTTGCCTCGATCAAGGCCGACGGTCGCCGCATCGCCGTGCTCGGCGACATGGGCGAGCTGGGGGCGGATTCCGTGTCGATGCATCGTAGGATAGGGGAGCTGGTCGCACGGCGTGGTGTCGACCTCCTCGTCTGCGTCGGGCGCTTGTCGCGCAACATCGCATCGGCTGCATGCAATGCAGGCCTCAAGGCCGATTCGATCTTCCAGTTCGACACCACCGATGAGGCTATCGCGCTTCTGCGCTCGATCGCGATGGAGGGCGACGTCCTGTTCGTCAAGGCCTCCCATGCGATGGGACTCGAACGCATCGTGGAGGGGTTGGTGGATTGAGATGACGGTAGCCTCGAGTTTCCCGACCTTCCAGGTCTTCCTCGCAGCGCTGGTGGCGATGCTCATCACGATCGTCCTGCTTCCGTTGTTCATCCGCTTCCTGCATGCGCGTCATATCGGCCAGCAGGTGCGCGCCGATGGACCGCAGCGCCATCTTGTGAAGCAGGGCACGCCGACGATGGGGGGCATCATCATCCTGCTCTCGGTGAGCATCACGACGTTCCTGTTCGCACGCCCCGACCTGCCGAGCCTTCTTGCGATATCGGCGACGCTGCTCACGGGGGTGCTCGGTTTCGTGGATGATGTCTCGAGCGTCGCCCATGCACGTTCCCTCGGCCTCACGCCTCATGCCAAGCTCATCGGGCAGGCGGCCATCTCGACGCTGTTCTGCCTTGTCGCCGTGAACCTGTGCAACATCAGCCCCGTGGTCACCGAGGTCTTCAGTGGCAGGGGGATCGACCTCGGGGTCCTCACGACGACGATCCCGTTGTCGGACGGGGGCATCAGGATCCCGTGGCTTTACCTCATCTTCATCTTCCTGCTCATGGCCGGTATGTCCAACGCCGTCAACCTCACCGACGGTCTCGATGGCCTCGCGGGGGGTACGGTGATGATCGCCATGGGGATCATGGCCGCCATCGCGTTCCGCACCGACCAACTCGACATGGCGCTGTTCGCCGCCGCTCTTGCCGGTGGTTGCATCGGCTTCATCTGGTTCAACTGCTATCCCGCGGACATCTTCATGGGTGACACCGGGTCGCTTGCCCTCGGTGCGGCGCTTGCCGCCATCGCCGTCATGACCAAGACCGAGCTCTTCTCGCTCATCATCGGGGGCATCTTCATCATCGAGGCCCTTTCCGTCATCATCCAGGTGGTGCACTTCAAGCGCACGCGCAAACGCGTGTTCCTCATGGCGCCGCTCCATCATCATTTCGAGAAGAAAGGATGGACGGAGACCAAGGTCGTCATCCGCTTCTGGATCGTGACCGGCATGTTCGCCTGCCTGGGATTCGCCCTGTTCTTCGCCCATTCGCTCTGAAGGAGATGCCAGTCTCATGATGGACTTCCCCGCGTTCCTCGCCACGCTTCCTGCCAGGCCGCGTTTCGGGAGGGTATGCATCCTCGGCATGGGTGTGAGTGGCACGGCATGTGCCCGGTTCCTCCTCGAGGCGCTCTCCTCCGGTGAGGATCTCCTCGATGGCTTCGTCATCTATGCAGGTGCGGATACCGGGTCCAACCGCGAGGCTGCCAGACCCTTCATCGATGCGGGTGTCGAGGTGCGTTTCGGCGAGGAGGTCGAGGGTCCTTTCGACCTCTGCGTGGCAAGCCCCGGTATCTCGCAGTTGAGCGGTTTCTACAGGAGTGCGGCTGCAGTCTGCGGGGACATCGTGTCCGAGCCCGAGTTCGCCTACCGGGTCTCTCCCGAGCATTGGGTGGGTATCACCGGGACCAACGGCAAGACCACCACGACGGTGCTCGCCACCCATCTGCTCGAGGGTTGCGGTATCGCCGCGCGTGCGGTCGGGAACATCGGCGACCCCTGCATCACCGCCGTGCGGGAACGCGAACCGGGAACCTATCTCGTCGCCGAGCTCTCCTCGTTCCAGCTCGCCTCCTCCAGGTACCTCTCGCCGGAGGCGGCCATCCTCCTGAACATCACCCCCGACCATCTTGCCTGGCACGGCACGCATGAAGCGTATGCCGAGGCGAAGATGAAGCTGTTCGGCAATCTCTCGCCGGATGCCCTCGCCATCGTGGACATGGCAGACGAGGGCGCCGCCGCCCATGCGGGCAGCCTTGCGGTGCGTGGCGGGATCCGCATGCTGGGCATCACCGCACCGGACTCCCTGGAGGAGGAGGGGAGTGCGGCGGTCCGTGATGGCAGGCTCAGGGTCTGGTTGCCGGGGAAGGAGCCCGTCGACCTCGGCCCTGCCTCCGATCTTGCCATCAAGGGTGCGCACAACATGGTCAACGCGCTTGCCGCTGGTGCCGCCGCGCTGCAATGCGGTGCGGACCCGGCGGGTATCGAGGCGGCGCTGGCCACCTTCCAGCCGCTCGAGCACCGCATCGAGCCCTGTGGCGTCAAGGACGGGGTACGGTATTTCAACGACTCGAAGGCGACCAACACCGATGCGGTCGGCAAGGCGCTCACCGCCTTCCCCGATGACCCGCTCATCGTGCTGCTCGGGGGGCATGACAAGGGCACCGACCTCACGGAGCTCGTGCGTGCCTGCTCCGGGGCCTGCAAGGCGGTCGTCTGCTTCGGCGAGGCCCAGGGACGCTTCGCCGGGGCGTTCGAGGGGAGTGGTGTGCAGGTTCTCCGGGCGCCCCATCTCAAGGAGGCCCTTCTCGCCGCCCGGGACATCGCGGTGCCCGGTGATGTCGTCCTGCTCTCGCCCGCCTGCTCCTCATTCGACGAGTTCAGCGGGTTCGAGGAACGCGGATCGGTGTTCAAGGGCTATGTGAACGGCTTGTAACAGGTATAATGGGAGACCAGCTTCGCTTCTTCCGGGAGGAGGAGGCGGCAGACGTACCATAGACGGACCCTAGACGAAGCAGAAACACACCATGTTCTCCATCGCATCGCAGCGCATACAACGCATCCCCTCTTCCCTGCGCAAGCAGTCCTCCACGTCCGTGCAGTTGACCATGCCCTGCATGGTCCTGCTGCTGAGCGTCACCGCGCTCACCCTCATCGGCATCGTGATGGTCTACTCCGCATCCACCTATCAGGCGGTCAAGGAAGGGCATCCCTCCTACCATTACCTGTCCCGTCATCTGGTCTATGTGGTGCTCGGGGTATCCATCGCATTCGTGCTCTCGCGTCTCGACCATCGCATCTTCACACGCAAGCGCCTCGTCTGGGCGCTCTGGGGGGTCGAGGTCTTCCTGCTCCTGTGCACGGCTGCCTTCGGCATCTCCCAATACGGCGCGAAGCGTTGGATCAACGTGGGGTTCGGCACCTTGCAGGCGTCCGAGTTCGCCAAGGTCGTCATCCTCGTCATCATGGCGGGTTATCTCGCCGATTTCCTGGATGGTGGGATCGAGCTCAGGGAGCTGGCCGTGAAGGCGGGCGCTGCGGTCCTCGTCCCGACGGCGCTCATCGTCATCCAGCCCGACCTGGGGACCTCCATCATCATCCTGGTCACCGTGCTCAGCACGATGTGGGTCGGTGAGCTCGATTCCCGGCTCATTCTCGGTGTGCTGGGGATCGTGTTCGTCGTTGGCATCATCGGCATCATCGCAGAGCCTTATCGCATGCAACGCGTGCTCTCGTTCCTGGGTATCGGGAGCACCGAGGCCGCCCAAGGTGGCGAGTACCAGGTACAGAACTCGCTCTATGCCCTGGGTAGTGGGGGGCTTCTCGGTTCGGGTCTCGGTCATTCCGGTCAGAAGTACGGGTACCTTCCCGAGGGGCATACCGACTTCATATTCGCCATCATCGGAGAGGAGCTCGGTCTCGTCGGCACGCTCGTCATCGTCGCCCTCTTCATCGCGTTCGTCGTAGCCGGCCTCAGGATCGCCTATCAGGCCTCGACACCCTTCGGCAGGATGGTTGCCGGTGGCGCGACCGTGGTCATCGGGTTCCAGGCATTCCTCAACATGTACTGTGCCGTGGGCATGTTCCCGGTCACGGGCAAGCCGCTTCCCTTCGTGTCCTCGGGTGGTTCCTCGCTCCTGTCGACCTTCATCCTCGTGGGCCTTCTCCTCGCCATCTCCTTGCAGTCGACCCCGGAGGCGGCGGCCCGTCGGAGCCGTGCGGACCTCGTCGTCTACGACGGCATCCAGGATGGGCCTGACGAGACGGTACGGGTCGTCAGGTCGCGACGCGGGGGCGGTGCTTCGAGGCGTATGGAGCGTCCGGCCACCCCGCAGCGGTTCTGGGCGGACTGGGAGGACGTGGACTGGTCGCCTCCGGGCAGGGGGCGCTCCGGCACGCCCGTGCGGGACGATGATGATGTCCCGAGGCTGAGGCGGAGGAGGGAACGGTCATGAGGTTCGTGGTTTGCGGTGGTGGTACCGCCGGTCATGTCAACCCTGCCATCGCGGTGGCCCTCGAGCTCGAGCGCCGTGGGCATGAGGTCGTCTACATCGGTACCCCGCGGGGACCGGAGGCCAAGCTCTCCGTCGCCCAAGGGCTCGAGTTCGTTCCACTCGAGGCTGCTGGGTTCAACCGCTCCCATCCGACGACGCTCGTGACCTCGTCGGTCAAGGTGCTCAGGAGCGCACGCAAGGCAGCTGCCTATCTCGAGGAGCATCGCCCTGCGGCGGTCGTGGGGTTCGGTGGATATGTGTCGCTTCCGGTGGGTATGGCCGCGCATCGCACCCATACGCCACTCGTCATCCACGAGCAGAACTCGGTACCCGGTCTCACGAACCGCAGGCTCGGGCATTATGCCGACCGCATCGCGCTTACCTATGAGATGTCACGTGAGTATCTCAAGGGCTGCCCGTCCGACCGGATGGTCATCACCGGGAACCCGGTACGCAGGAGCATACTCGAGGGGGACCGTGCACGTGGACGCAGGTCACTCGGTATCCCCGATGATGCGCTCATGCTGCTCGTCATGGGCGGTTCGCTCGGGGCCAAGCATCTCAACGAGGCGCTCATCGCCATGCGCGATGAGCTCATGGCCATCGATGACCTGTATGTCGTGCATTCCTCGGGACCGAGGAACCATGGGGAGGTCGTCACCGCACTTGGGACCGGCTATGGTGACAGGTGGCAGGTCTTCCCGTACATCGAGAACATGGGTGATTGCCTGAAGGCTTCCGATTGCATCGTGTCGAGGTCCGGGGCAAGCTCCCTTGCCGAGATCACCGCATTGGGGATCGCAAGCCTGCTCGTGCCCTATCCCCATGCGACCGATGACCATCAGACGAAGAACGCGCGGGCGCTCGTCAAGGCGGGGGCCTGTGTCCTGATACCCGATGACCAGCTGGAGGATCATCTCTCGCATGACCTTCTCCATCTCCTGCGGGATGCGGAGCTCAGGGTCCAGATGGCATCCTCCGCACGGGAGCTGGGTAGGCCGAATGCGGTGTCCCTGCTCGCGGACACGGTCCTCGAGGTTGCCGGAGGTGGGCAGTGACCTGTATCAAGGGGGTTCCGCATGTGTATCCGCTCGCTGGAATCCATGGGAGGGAGTACCTGGATGTTCTCTGAGAGCCGACCGATGCCCGATGGCATCGGGAGCATTCATTTCATCGGCATCGGCGGGGTGGGCATGAGCGGTATCGCGCTCGTCGCTCACGACCGGGGCCTGAAGGTGTCCGGTTCCGACCTCAAGGAGAGTCGGGCCACCGCTGCGTTGCGCGAGGCGGGTGTCGAGGTGTTCATCGGGCAGTCGCCTGAGAACGTGGCGGGACGTGCCATCGATGTGGTCGTCGTCTCCTCCGCCATCCCCCCCGACAATCCCGAGCTCGCGGCGCTCGTCGACCGCGGTGTCCCGGTCTGGGCGCGCGCCCGCATGCTCGCGTGGCTCGGTCGTGGCCGCAAGACGCTTGCCGTGGCGGGCACCCATGGCAAGACGACGACGTCATCGATGCTCGCGACCTCGCTTGCAAGGCTTGGGGCGGACCCGACCTTCCTGATCGGCGGGGTGGTGGATGGATACGACACCAACGCCTCGTCCGGAGCGGGCGAGCACTATGTCGTCGAGGCGGACGAGTCGGATGGGTCCTTCGTCTACCTCGACCCCTATGTCGCGGTCATCACGAACATCGAGGAGGATCATCTCGACCATTATGCCGACCTCGCTGCCATCAGGACCGCGTTTCGGGAGTTCGCGGGTGCACACCAGGGCGATGGGGTCGTCATAGTCTGTGGCGATGACCCCCAGCTGTCGGAGCTTGCGCATGCGACCGGGAGGAAGGTGCTCACCTATGGATTCTCCGGGGATTGCGACATCGTCTGCAGCAACATCGTCCACGAAGGGGTGCACACGAGGTTCGAGGTGAGGGTCGCAGATGACGCTCCGGCGTCTGTGCGGCTCGATTCGAACCCCGGTGAGCACAACGTCCTCAACGCCACTGCGGTCATGGCGGTGCTGTCCTTCCTGGGCTACGGGGTCGCGGAGGCCGCCGAGGCGGTTTCCGGCTTCACCGGCGTACGTCGCCGTTTCGACTTCGTGGGCAACGTGGCGGGTATCGATGTCGTCGATGACTACGGGCATCATCCGACCGAGGTCGCGGCGACCATCAAGGCTGCGTGCGAGCTCGGTTACCGTCACGTGCATGTGCTGTTCCAACCGCATCGGTATTCCCGGACGCAGGCGCTTGCGGATGAGTGGGGTCCTGCGTTCGACCGGGCTGATTCCGTCACGTTCATGGATGTCTACTCGGCAGGGGAGGCGCCGATACCCGGGGTCTCGGGCAAGACGCTTGTCGACTCGGTGCTTGCACATGATCCGTGCATGCAGGTTGCCTGGATGCCGCATCGTGGTGACGTCGCACCGTATCTCGCCCAGCATCTCGTCCCCGGTGACCTGCTGCTGACGATGGGGGCCGGGGACATCACCGCGATGGGGCCGGTCGTGCTCGATATGCTTCAGCATGAGGGGAGTGTTGTGCGGTGAGCGCCTTCGATATCTACTGTGAGCTCGATGGCGAGCTCGATGGTTCCATCCAATGTGACGAGCGCATGTCGCGCCATACGACGTTCCGGGTCGGTGGTCCGGCCGCGCTCTTCATCGAATGTGCGACGCTTGCGGACATCAGCAAGGTCTGCACGGTGCTCGAGCAGCACCGCATGCCCTGGGCACCCGTGGGCAAGGGGAGCAACCTCCTCGTCTCCGACAAGGGCTGCAATGCCGCCATCATCACGCTCGGCAACGAGTTCAAGAAGGCGGTCTTCACCGATGACGGCTTCCTCGTCGCCGGTGCCGGGACCCTGCTCTCGCGCATCGTGCAGGATGCGTTCAAGAACGGATACTCCGGTCTCGAGTTCGCGGTGGGTATCCCGGGGACGCTCGGCGGCGCGCTCTTCATGAACGCGGGCGTGCGGAACGAGGCGATCGGCGACCATGTCGAGGCGCTCACGGTCTACACGCCGCACAAGGGTCTCGAGCGCTGGCAGGGTTCCGACATCGATTGGCGCTACCGTAACAGCGGCATCCCCCGCGGATGCATCATCCTCGAGGCCGAGATGCGCGTCAAACCGGGTGATGTCTCCCAGATCCGCAGCAGGATGGAGTCGAACCTCGAGCGCAGGAAGCAACGTCAGCCGCTCTCCCAGCCGAGCGCGGGGAGCGTCTTCCGCAATCCCGAGGGGGAGTCTGCAGGGCAGCTCATCGAGGGTGCGGGACTCAAGGGTGAGCAGAAGGGTGGTGCCCGCATCTCCGACCTGCACGCCAACTTCATCGTGAACACTGGTGACGCGACCGCAGCTGATATCATGGCACTCATCGTGCTGGCAAGAAGGCGGGTGAGGGAGGCTCATGGCATCGAACTCCAACCGGAGATCCAATTCCTCGGCTTCTAGGTCGGGATCGGGCCGTTCGCGTTCGCCCAAGGGCTCTGCGGGGCCGTCACGCAAGGGATCCACCCCGCGCGGTCGCAGTGCACAGGGTTCCCCCTCACGTGGGCGCAACCTGCAGGGTTCCTCCCCGCGGGGCGCGCAACGCCGTTCCGCGCCTTCCCGCACCTCGGGTGGCAAGCGTGTGCAGAGTGTCCGCAGCTCCCATCCCTCCGGTCAGCGCAGGGGTCCCGGCAAGGTCGAATCGCTCGATGAGGCCCGTTCCCGTCGCCGTGCCGCTGCGGAGGGCAGGTCGTTCACGCGCAATGACGGCAGAGGGCGCGCATCGGCACGCCCGACATCCAGTCTTCCCGTCGCCGACGGCAGCGGGAGGGGGCGGTTCCCGCATCTGTTCGGGAGGAAAGCCGATTCCCAGCAGCAGGGGACCACGGTCCGCCAGCTGCAGCGGGCACGCAACGAGCGCCGCATCGCCGACCGCCTTCAGCCCCTGATGCGCATCATCGCGATCGTCGCCTGCATCGCGGTCATCCTTCTCGTGGGCATGTTCGTGCTCCGGCACTCCCCGTTGTTCCCCATCAACGAGGTGACCATCTCGGGCAACACCTATCTGTCCGAGGACGAGGTACTGTCCACTGCGGATATCAAGGAAGGTGCCACCCTCTTCAACTGCAGCACCTCGGACATGGTGGAGCGGCTCGAGGCCGACCCCTGGATAGCTTCCGCCAAGGTGAAGCGCGTCTTTCCGGGTCGTCTCAACATCACGGTCACCGAATCGAGTCTCGACTACGTGGTCGAGGTCCCCGTCACCACGAACTACTCGTCGTTGAGCCGATGGGCCATGTCCGAGAACGGGTTGTGGCTCTCCATCATCGACGAGAACACCTCCTCGACGCAGACGGTCATCACGGCGGACACGACCTTGCAGGCCATGCCCACACCCTCGGTCTCTCCTACCGCGGAAGCCTATGAGGACGAGGTGGAGGATGAGGATGCACGGGTCACCCCGGGGGTGACCCTTCCCATCACGCCCATGGTCACCCCTGATGCCCTGCAGGCGGCTTCGGGGCATGTCGACCAGCAAGCGTTGTCGGCGAACATCCTCGCCAACATGGGGGACAAGCCGAAGATCACCAACGTCTCGACCACGATCCGTCCTGTCACGGGTGAGGTTTGCGATGACAAGGGTATACTGACCGGCATTGCGATCATGAAGGACCTGAGCGATGGGTTCGGCTCACGGGTCACGTCCATCTCCGCTCCGGATCCCGAGTCGGTCACGCTCACCCTCGACAACGGGGTGGAGGTCTCGTTCGGCTCCTCGGAGGATGTGCGGACCAAGGAACGGGTGGCCATGAAGGTGCTTTCCGAGCACGAGGGTTCGGTCACCTACATCAACGTGCGGGTCCCCGACAGTCCGGCTTGGAGAGGGCTTTGATATGGGTATAGGCCAAAGGTGCACAGGACTATCGTGTGCTGACGCTGTGATTTGGCGCGTTTCAGCGTCGAATCAGGTACGTAACAGACAAGATGTGGCTTTTCAGGTAAAGTTTTTCTTGTACAATAGTTGATTGACAATGCCGTAGTGTCGCAAAATCGCCAAGGCGATACGCGCTTTCTCACGGGAAGCTGGACATAATTGGAGGTACCATGCCAGGGGTAACAGGAACGGATCACCTTGCCGTCATCAAGGTCGTCGGCGTAGGCGGTGGTGGTACCAACGCCGTGAACCGAATGGTCGAAGCTGGAATCAAGGGCGTTGAGTTCATTGCCATCAACACCGACCGTCAGGCACTGCTCATGTCCGATGCCGATGTGGTCGTGCATATCGGTGACAGCCTCACCCGTGGACTCGGTGCCGGTGCCAACCCCGAGATCGGTTGCCAGGCAGCCGAGGAGTCCCGCAGCGAGATCCGTGATGCCCTCGCCGGTGCCGACATGATCTTCATCACCGCTGGTGAGGGTGGCGGCACGGGTACCGGTGCCGCTCCCATCGTCGCCGAGATCGCGCATGAGGAGATCGGCGCACTCACCGTCGGTGTCGTCACCAAGCCCTTCTCCTTCGAGGGTCGCAAGCGTGCGACGCAGGCCGAGGAGGGTATCGAGCTCCTCTCCGAGAACGTCGATACGCTCATCGTCATCCCCAACGACCGTCTCCTCGACGTGGTCGAGAAGCGCACGAGCATGCTCGATGCCTTCCGCATCGCCGATGACATCCTGCGTCAGGGTACGCAGGGCATCACCGACCTCATCACCATCCCGGGTCTCATCAACCTCGACTTCGCCGACGTGCGCTCCATCATGAAGTCCGCCGGCAGCGCGATGATGGGTATCGGCGTCTCCAGCGGCGAGACCCGTGCCCTCGAGGCAGCGCAGCAGGCCATCTCCAGCAAGCTGCTCGATTCCTCCATCACCGGTGCGACCCGTATCCTCGTCTCCATCACCGGTGGCAGCGACCTCACGCTGTCCGAGGTGACCGAGGCCATGGACGCCGTCAACGAATGCGCCGACGAGGATGCCAACATCATCATCGGTGCCGTCATCGACGATTCGATGGGCGACCAGATCCGCATCACCGTCATCGCGACCGGTTTCTCCACGTCGACCAGCCAGCCGTCCCTCGGCGGTTTCGACAGCGATATCTTCTCCGGTCAGAACGGCTCTTCCTCGCGCAGGTCCTCGCAGGGCCAGTCCTATGAGCCGTCGTACGACGACGATGATTACGTGCCCGACTTCCTGAGGAATCCGGGATTCTAGGTTCCATGGCTCGAAAGGGCGCTTCTCAGACCCTCGACCTGCCGCTTCCGCAGCTGTCGAGGGTCTGTCATGTATCGGGAGTCGGGTATCTCACGGATGAGGCGGTCCGTGACGTGGCCGGGACGCGCATCGCCTTCCTCGAGCGGACCGGTGGCGTGAGCGCGGAACCGCATGACTCCCTGAACCTGGGCCTGCACGTCGACGACGACCCGGCATGTGTCCGGGAGAACCGCCTGCGGGCGCTTGCGGCGTTGGGTGCAGGGGCATGTGCTGGGCATCTTCTCGCATGCAACCAGGTGCACGGGAGCGATGTCGTCGTGGTGGAAGGTCAGGAGCAGCATGTACGCGAACGGCTTGCCGATGGTGCCGATGCGGTGGTCTGCCTGCAGGCCGGCATCCCGGTGCTCCTCTTCTTCGCCGATTGCCTGCCGGTCATCCTGGTCGCGCCCGGGGGTGGGTTCGCCATCGCCCATGCGGGATGGCGTGGCGCGCTTGCGGGCATCGCAGGCAAGACGCTCGATGCGCTATGTGCGGAGACGGGTTGCATGCCCGATGAGGTCAACGCCTATATCGGGCCGCATATCGGGGCATGCTGCTACGAGGTCTCCGACGAGCTGCTCGAACGGTTCGTGGACGTGTTCGGTGCCCGCTGCGATGCGGGGATGCGTCACCTGTCGCTTTCCGCAGCCGTGCGGGAGGACCTGCTGCGGCATGGTATGGCGTCTGGTCGTATCATCGACCCGGAGCTGTGCACCCGTGACGGGCAGGACCGTTTCTTCTCCCACCGTGGTTCCGGTGGTCGTTGTGGGCGGCACGGTGCCATGGCCGTGCGGCTCGATGGATGGAGGTCAACATGAGCATTGCCG
>OMSY01000043.1 GCA_900313875.1 uncultured Actinomycetes bacterium | reverse complement strand
CGAGGCTCAAGACCGCAGAGGCCGCCGCCCTTGCCAAGCAGCAGGAACTCGAGGAGAAGCTGGCGCTGCAGGCCCAGCTCCTCGAGCAGGAGAAGCAGCGCAAGGAGCAGGACGCCATGATCACGGCCATGGCTTCGGACTATCGCAGCGTATACCATGTCGACCTCGACATGGATGATGCGGTCTGCTACCGGGCCGACCCGGAGGATCCCCTGCAGACGCCTGAACGCGTTCACTTCCCCTTCCGGGAGCGGTTCGTCGAGTATGGCGAACTCTATGTCGATGACGAATACAAAGACGGGTTCATGCGGTTCATCGACCCGGACAACATCCGCGCTGCGTTGGCGACGGAGGACATCATCGCGTTCCGTTATCTGGCCCGACGCAACGACGTCGAGTACTACGAGATGCTGCGAATGGCGGGTGTCCGGCATCCCAACGACCGCGACGACCATATCGTCCATGCGGTTGGCATCGGCTTCACGGTCATCGATGCGGAGATGCGCGAATCGCTGGGGAGGAGCCATGCCCTGAAGGAGGCGCTCAACGAGGCAGAGCAGGCCAACAAGGCCAAGACCGCGTTCCTTTCCAATATGAGTCATGAGATCAGGACGCCGATGAACGCCATCATCGGACTGAACAACATCGCGCTCAACGAACCTGACGTGCCACCCAAGGTCGTCGAGTACCTGACCAAGATAGGGGACTCTGCCCAGCATCTGCTGGGGATCATCAACGACATCCTGGACATGTCGCGGATCGAATCCGGCAGGATGGCGATCAGGAACGAGGAGTTCTCCTTCGCCAAGGGTCTGGAGCAGGTGAACACGATCATCAGCGGCCAATGCCGCGACAAGGGACTCGAATACGAATGCCGGGTCAACGGGAAGATCGACGACTATTACATCGGCGATGACATGAAGCTCAAGCAGGTGATGATAAACATCCTGGGCAACGCCGTGAAGTTCACGCCGGAGGGCGGCAAGGTGACCTTCCTGATCGAGGAGGGTCCGCGCTTCGACAGGAAGGCGTCGCTGAGGCTTGTCATCAGCGATACCGGCATCGGCATGAGCGAGGAGTACCTGCCGCACCTGTTCGATGCCTTCAGCCAGGAAGACTCCTCTTCCACCAACGTGTATGGCAGCACGGGTCTTGGCATGCCCATCACGAAGAGCATCGTGGAACTCATGAACGGTCAGATCGACGTCGAGAGCGAGAAGGGCGTCGGCACGACCTTCACCGTGACCGTCACGTTGGGCGAATCCGACCGCAAGGACAGCGATATGGATGAGGACGAGCTGAAGCCGCATGAGATGAGCGTGCTGGTCATCGACGATGACCTGATCGCGCTCGAGCACGCTCAGATCATCCTCGGGCAGGTGGGGATCAAATGCGAGACGGTTTCCTCGGGTGCTGAAGGGCTCGAGATGGTGAGGATGCATCATGCGAGACGGGAGGATTTCGACCTCGTGCTGGTCGATTGGCGGATGCCGGACATGGATGGCGTGGAGACCACGCGGCAGATTCGCGCCATCGTGGGCAACGAGACACCCATCATCATCCTGACCTCGTTCAATTGGGACGAGGTCGCCGATGAGGCTCGCGACGCCGGCGTCGACACGTTCGTTCCCAAGCCGCTGTTCGCCGGTAGCGTCCTCGACGAGTTCCGGGAGGCGTTCAAGCGGAAGAGCAAGTCACGGATGGCCAACCATGTCGATCTCGAGGGAAGGCGCGTCCTGTTGGCCGAGGATGTGGCGGTCAACGCCGAGATCATGGTCATGGTGCTCAGCATGCGTGAGATCGAGGTCGATGTTGCGGAAAACGGTCGGGTTGCCGTGGAGATGTTCAACAGCTCCCCCGAAGGATACTTCGATGCGATTCTGATGGACATGCGGATGCCCGAGATGGATGGCTTGGAGGCGACGCGGGTCATCAGGTCCTCGGCCCATGCGGATGCCAAGACCATTCCGATCATCGCCTTGACGGCCAATGCGTTCGATGAGGATGTGCAGCGCTCCCTTCAGGCAGGGCTCAATGCCCATCTGAGCAAACCGGTCGAACCCGATGCTCTTTTCAAGACGCTTGCAAGCTTGATACGGGAATAGTGTGTAACTATTCTTGACTTTCAAGGTGATGATGCAAATGAGAAAGCCGAGACAGGAAAACGAGACGATAGGGAAGGCCCTAGATATGTCCGACGGCAAGCTGAAGTTCCATTCTTCAAACGGGAAGCGTCAGATACTCATCGTCGAGGATGAGCTCATCAACCGAGAGATCTTGCAGATGGTCCTCATCGACACCTACGACCTTCTTTTCGCCGAAACCGGTCAGGAAGCCCTGGCATCCATAGAGGCGCATCATGACGTGCTGAGCCTGGTGCTCCTGGACCTGAATCTTCCGGATATGCATGGGCTCGATGTGCTCAAGCAGGTCAAGGCGGATGACCGTTTCGCCCAGATTCCCATCATCGTCATGACTGCCGAGAAGGATGCCGAGGTCGAGAGCCTCACCTTGGGAGCGATGGATTTCATTCCCAAACCATATCCGCAGCCGAGCATCATCCATGCAAGGGTCCTGCGTACGATCGAGCTCTGTGAGGACAGGGACATCATCCGTTGGACAGAACGTGACCAGCTCACGGGGCTGTACAACAAGGAGTATTTCTATCGTTATGCGGCCCAATACGACGTCTATCACAAGGACGTGGCGACCGACGCCATCGTCGTGAACATCAATCATTTCCGTATGATCAACGAGCGGTATGGCAGGGCTGCCGGCAACGATGTCCTGAAGCATGTCGGCGAGAAGCTCAGGGAGGCCGTGCAGGAGGACGGCGGTATCGTGTGCCGGCGCGAGGCGGACACGTTCCTGGTGTATTGCCCACATCGTCTGGATTATTCCGAGATCCTTGAGAGCGCCTCGATAGAAGCTACGGGCAAGAACCGCATCAGGCTTCGCATGGGCGTGTATTCCGAGGTCGACAAGGCCATCGATATCGAACGCCGCTTCGACAGGGCGAAGTCCGCGGCTGACACCGTCAGGAACAGCTACACGAAAGCGGTGGCGATCTATGATGACTCGTTGCACGAGGCCGAGATGTTCGCCGAACAGCTTCTGGAGGATTTTCGCGCCGCCATCGACGAGCATCAGTTCAAGCTCTAT
>OMSY01000055.1 GCA_900313875.1 uncultured Actinomycetes bacterium | reverse complement strand
CTTCAAGGGCCTGATACATCGCGCGCCTAACATGGACACGCTCGTTGCGCTTGGCGCAACCGCATCAATGGTGTACAGCATCGCGCAGCTCTACCATATTGGCATAGCGCTCGGTGCAGGAGAGCTGATGGAAGCCCACATGGCGGCCATGGACCTGTACTTCGAGGGTGCCGGCATGATTCTCACGCTCATCACGCTGGGTAAGTACTTCGAGGCACGTTCGAAAGGCCGCACCACCGACGCCATCACGGCACTCATGGACCTCGCGCCGAAGACGGCGACGCTGGTGGCAGATGACGGCAGCGAGCAAGAGGTGCCCATCGAGATCGTGAAGCCGGGCGACATCCTGTCGGTGCGCGCGGGGCAAAGCGTGCCGGTCGACGGCGTCGTGATCGAAGGCGACGGCGTCGTGGACGAATCGGCGCTGACAGGCGAGAGCGTGCCAGTCGACAAGCCGGTCGGAAGCGAGGTCACGGGCGCAACCGTTAATACGAGCGGCTATTTCAAGATGCGCGCAGAGCGCGTGGGCAACGACACGGCCCTCGCTCACATCATCGCGCTCGTGGACGACGCAACCAGCTCCAAAGCGCCCATCCAGCGTTTGGCGGACCGCATCAGCTCGGTGTTCGTGCCCATCGTCATAGCAATCGCCGTAATCGTGTTCGTCACCTGGCTGATCATTTCGGGCATGGACCTCTCGAAGGCGGTCGTCTACGGCATTTCGGTGCTCGTCATCAGCTGTCCCTGCGCTCTTGGCCTGGCAACCCCCACTGCCATCATGGTGGGAACGGGCCGCGGCGCAGCTCAGGGCATTCTCATCAAGAGCGCCGAAGCGCTTGAAAACTCCCACAACATCGCGACGGTCGTGCTCGACAAGACGGGTACCATCACAAAAGGCGAGCCCGAGGTCACCGACATCGAAGCGGCCGACGGCATCGAGGTGGGCGACCTGCTCATGCTTGCATATGGTCTCGAAAAGAAGAGTGAGCACCCCTTGGCGCGCGCCATCTGCGACTATGCCGCCGAGCAAGGCAGCGATCAGCTGCCCGTGAAGGATTTCCGTCAAGTGGCGGGTCGCGGCCTCCTCGGCACGACCGAAGGCGCCGAAGCGCTGGGAGGCAACGTCGACATGATGCGGGAGGCGGGCATCGACCTTGGACCGCTCGAGGCACGCGCCGAAGAGCTGGCCCTGCAGGGCAAAACTCCCCTGTTCTTCGCATGGGGCGGGCAGCTGCTGGGCATCATCGCCATTGCAGACCAGGTGAAGCCCACGAGCGCAGCTGCTATCCGCGAAATCCGCGCTCTCGGGGTGCGTACCGTGATGCTCACGGGAGACAACGAGCGCACCGCATCCGCCATCCAGACCCAGGTTGGCGTCGACAAGGTGGTTGCAGGCGTCTTGCCCGATGGCAAGGACGCGCAGATTCGCGAGCTCGCCTCCGACGGCAAAGTGGCCATGGTAGGCGACGGCGTCAACGACGCACCCGCCCTTGCCCGTGCCGACGTCGGAATCGCCATCGGTGCCGGCACCGATGTGGCCATCGAGAGCGCCGACATGGTGCTCGTGCGCAACGACCTGATGGACGTTGCGTCAGCCATCCAGCTGTCGCGCGCTACGATGCGCAACATCAAGCAGAACCTGTTCTGGGCCATGTTCTACAACGTTATCTGCATTCCCGTCGCGGCAGGTGTTCTTGCGCCGTTCGGCATCACGTTGACACCGGACATAGCAGCTGCCGCAATGAGCCTCAGCAGCATCTTCGTCGTGACGAATGCGCTGCGCCTGCGCGCCTGGAAGCCGAAATGGTCGGAGAGTTTGGCATAATGGACCGAGATGCCAGCCGTCCATGACCGACGGTTACGGTCGGTTGGCGCCCCAGCGCTCACGAAAGGAGCTTGAAAATGAGCCTGTTCAGCAAGAAGGAAACTGTGAAACTGGATGTCAAGGGCATGCATTGCGAAAAATGCGTAGGTCGCGTGACCGAAGCGCTCCAGGGCGTTGACGGCGTAACGGCCGTGACAGTGAGTCTCGAGGAGAACGCAGCGACGGTCGAGGGACATGGACTCGAGACTGATGCCCTCGTGGCAGCCGTGAAGGCAGCAGGCTTCGAGGCGTAACGACGAATCTGAAGAGGGGGTGTTGGCCTTCGCCAACACCCCCCCCGCTATTGCGTTATCGACTGCGTTTCGCCGCGCGCGTTCCCGATGTT
>OMSY01000112.1 GCA_900313875.1 uncultured Actinomycetes bacterium | reverse complement strand
TGGACGCCGTGGCAGATGTACGCATGGGGGCTCATCGGCTACCTCTCCGCCATCCTCGCCGAGAAGGGCCTGCTCGATTCCAAGGTGAGGGTGCTCGCATGGGGCTTCGCCTCCGCCATCCTCTTCGGCCTGATCATGGACGGCATGCACATCGTGGGGTATGTGCGCCCCTTCACCTGGCAGACGAGCGCTGCCGCCCTGCTCGCGAGCCTGCCGCTCGACTGCCTGCACGGTGTCGCGACCGTTGCCTTCCTCGCGCTCATCTGGGATCCGTGGTGCCGCCAGCTCAGGCGCGTGCTGGCGAAGTACGCGCTGGGATAGGGCTCGCAGAGCCGCGCGTTCCTTCGGGCAATCTGCTTCACGCCGGGATCGGTCCAGGCAGATCGGATTCTCCAAACCTCTTTGCGGCTCCCGTTCATGCTGCAGACCCCGATGGAATGCGCGGACGCCCCATCCGCGCTCCGTTTGGTATCCTGTTCTCAGCAATCCGCCCGTCCCGCGAAGGTCTCATTGGAGCTCTGTATGGACACCCAGTCAACCCGGTTCATGCGCGTTGCCCTCATCGGCGCCATCGCCAATCCCAACGTCGGCGATGAGGCCATCCTCGAGGAGAACATCCGCCTCGTGGACTCCATGTTCGGCACGCACAAGATGGTCTACGTGTTCTCCAAGGACGCCTCGTACACCTCGCTCACATCGCTCGGGGACATCACCGCGGTCGACTACCTCCACCGCCTCACGCTGCGCTGCAACTTCGAGATCGACCGCGTGCGCGACCTGTGCCAGCAGGCGATCGACTACGTTCCCGGCAGCGGGCTCGACACCGATTTCGAGGCTATCCACCAGATTCTCTCCAACATCGATGTGCTCCATATCATCGGCGGCGGCTACCTCAACAGCAAATGGCCCGACATGATCGAGGAGGTGCGTGTCGCGGCCGTGCTCGCGCATCGCTATGGCGCGCGCGTGATCGCGACCGGCATCGGCATCTACCCGATGTCCGGCAGGGAGTTCGATCGTTTCGCCGACGTCATCGACCTCTGCGAGTTCGTGGACTTCCGCGACGAGAGCGTGGGGCAGCTTCCAGAGGAGCTGCGCACGCGGTTCGCGGACAAGCTGGGCGTCACCACCGACGATGCGGTGGCGTACGCGAGGCTCGCGCCGGAGCGTTGGCTCGCCCATGTCCCCCACGAGGTCAAGTCTGCAGCGACGGGCAGCTACCTCAACGTGGCGCTCCACAACACCGAGGGCATCCGTGGCAGCGGCATCGTCGGCATATTGATGAAGTCCATCGACCACCTCTACGCCAAGGGCGCCATCGATCGCGTCAACTTCCTGGGGTTCTATCCCGGCGACCTCGACCTGCTGTGCGACCTCGACGAGGCGACCGCGACGGCATGCCCCATGGAGAAGCTGGAGATGTGGCGCTACCCCGCCTACGCCACGGCGTATCTGGTCTCCCGTGCGACGGCGAACATCGGCTCCCGCTACCATCAGGCCGTCTTCTCGCTTGCGGCGGGCGTGCCCACGTTGAGCCTCTCGATCGATGCCTACTACACCTACAAGCTGGAAGCCATCCACGGGAACGTGGGTTCCGACAGGATCATCCCCATCGCGGACGCATCGCTGGACGACCTGCTGCGGTTTGCCGACTCCCTCGAGGAGATCCGCGGCTCGCTGTCCCATGCGGCATCCGACCTCGAGGCACTGCGCGAGCGCAAGCTCCAGAAGGTCGCACAGGTGTATTCCGGCGAGGTCGGGCTTGCGGACGCCCTCCTCGATCGCGCTCTGGACGAGAGCCCGGTGAAGGTCTCGGTCATCGTCCCCGTCTCCAACGACGGGACGACCATCGGCGAGTGCCTCGACAGCATCCTCGCGCAGTCGCTCAGGGAGATCGAAGTCGTCTGCGTCGACCGCGGTTCGGATGACGGCTCCTCCGAGATCCTCAACGACTATGCCCGCAGGGACGGCCGCATCAAGGTGATCGTCCAGACGAACGCAGGCATCTCCGCAGCGCGCAACGCCGGCCTGAAAGCCGCTTCCGGTGAATTCGCGGTCTTCGTGGACCCGCAGGATTGGCTCGCCTCGGGCAACGCGCTCATGTCGCTGTTCTGGGCGGCGAAGAACCACGGCGTGCTCTGCGCCTGCGGCGGTTGCACGGAGGTCGTCGTGGGGGAGG
>OMSY01000109.1 GCA_900313875.1 uncultured Actinomycetes bacterium | reverse complement strand
TGCGTGGTAGATGCAGGATGCAGGCAACAGGTGGCCGCATCGGCGACATGTGTAGCGATATGGGCGACTTTGAGGTTCTTCATGAAGCGTTCGGCGCCTTCGCGACCGTCCACGACACCGAAACTGATAACGCCGCACGAACCGTTGGGCAGGTATTTCTGCGCAAGTTCATAGTACGCGTCTCCCTGAAGCCCCGGATAGCTCACCCAGCCGACGCGCGGATGACCTGAAAGATGCTCGGCGATCTTTTGGGCGTTTTCGCAATGGCGCTCCATCCTGACCTGCAAACTTTCCAGTCCAAGGTTGAGCAAATAGGCGTTCTGCGGGGACGCCATCGAACCGAAATCACGCATGAGCTGGGCAGTTGCTTTGGTTATGAATGCCCCCTCCTTGCCGAACCGTTCGGCATAGGTGATGCCGTGGTAGCTTTCATCGGGCGTGCACAGCCCGGGGAACTTCTTGGCGTGCGCCATCCAGTCGAATGTGCCGGAGTCGACGACGCATCCCCCGAGAGACGCCGAATGTCCGTCCATGTACTTCGTCGTCGAGTGCGTGACGATGTCAGCGCCCCATTCGAACGGACGGCACATGATGGGGGTGGGGAAGGTGTTGTCCACGATGAGCGGAACGCCGTGGTCATGTGCTGCTTTCGCAAACTTTTCGATATCGAGGACGGTCAACGCGGGATTGGCGATCGTCTCACCGAAAACCGCCTTCGTATTCGGCTGGAAGGCATCGTCAAGCTCTTGAGGCGAGCAATCGGGCGAGACGAACGTGAATTCAACGCCCATCTTCGCCATCGTCACCGCGAAGAGGTTGTACGTTCCACCGTAAATAGAATTCGAGGCAACGACGTGGTCGCCTGCCGTGGCGATGTTGAAGACTGCGAAGAAGTTGGCCGCCTGACCGCTCGATGTGAGCATTGCCGCGCTTCCGCCCTCGAGCGCCGCGATCTTCGCCGCGACGAGGTCGCACGTCGGATTCTGCAGACGCGAGTAGAAATACCCCTCGGCTTCGAGGTCGAACAGCTTGCCCATGGCTTCCGACGTCTCGTAGCGGAACGTCGTCGATTGAATGATAGGCACTTGGCGCGGCTCTCCGTTTCCCGGAGCATATCCGCCACGGATGCATGTGGTCCCCAAACCCATATGAACTCCTTCAACCTGAATGATATGTTGGAGCAATTCTACCTTGAAAGGCCCATAGCATATATGAACAGTGGGAAAACAACGAGCAATTGACCCGATGCGTATGTACCATGGGAAAATGCAACTAGGCTTTGTGCTGCGATAGAATAGCACGTGCACGAGAACACGCCTGTACTTCGGAGGATTATGGAACTCTCAACGCTGAAAAGCGAAATCAATGCAATCGTCGGTGAAGAAAACGTCCTGGTCGACGAGTTGATGAGCAATCACACTTCGTTTCGGATCGGGGGTCCCGCAGACCTTTTCGTCATTCCGCGAACGGCTCCCGAGGTGCGTAAGGTCCTCGTCGCATGCGACAAGGCCGACGTGCCGGTGCACATTTTGGGCCGGGGGAGCAATCTGCTCGTAGCAGATTCCGGCCTGCGTGGCGTCGTCGTTCAGATTGCGGGCAACCTCTCCGAAATCAACATCGGCGAAAAGGGCTTCATCGTCGCCGACGCAGGCGTGACCAATTCCAAGCTTGCGGCCGTGGCGTGCAGGAACAGCCTCTCGGGCTACGAATTCGCTGCAGGCATACCGGGCACCATCGGCGGTGCGGCAATCATGAACGCGGGCGCTTACGACGGGGAATTCAAGCAAGTTGCCTCGGGTTTGGTCTGCTTGACGCCCGATCGAGAGCTCATTGGCGTAAGCGCAGAAGAAGCCCGATGGGGCTACCGCACGTCCATGATGCAAGATGCAGGTTACACCGTGCTTTCGGTCACACTTCAGCTTCATGAGGGCGATCAAGACGAAATCCAAGCGCGTATGGACGAGCTTGCGAAGCGCCGTTCCGACAAGCAACCGCTCGACATCCCCTCTGCTGGATCGACGTTCAAACGTCCTCCCGGGCAATTTGCCGGAAAGCTCATTCAAGACTCCGGCATGCAGGGCTTTCGTATCGGCGGGGCAGAAGTATCCACGAAGCACGCAGGTTTCGTGGTCAACATCGGCGATGCGACCGCAAGCGATGTGCGCGCCGTCATCGATGCCGTGAAACAGCGCGTGCTGCAGGAGTTCGGCGTCGAGCTCGAGCCTGAAGTGCGCATGTGGGGTTTTGAAGACCGTTAGGGAATTCAACGTCATCATTACGGACAATTTGGCGGAATTCTTGTCAAAACTGCCGTTCATGCCGTGATTGAACACGTTTGCTCGCATCGGAATATCTTCAGTGCATTTTGACCAATATCTAGGTATAATCCAGTAATGACTATGCCCAATATCGGGTCAAGTCGTTATGGGATGA
>OMSY01000168.1 GCA_900313875.1 uncultured Actinomycetes bacterium | reverse complement strand
CGATGGGTGTCTGAGCTGGTACAACCTCGATGCGATGCTCGTCCGTCAGCTCGGGTGCTGTTGGGTCGTCGAGCTCGACTTCGACGGAGGAAGCGGGAAAGGCGCGGACGGCGCTGGCTGAAGCGGGCATGGGGATGACGAGCGTGTCTGTGGCCGATTCGACCCATCCGGGTTCCCGTCCGGGCGGTATGGTCTTGCTGGTTGGCCAATCGGCCTTCGGGCCACCCCCGGTGGGTGACTGCTCCATCGGGATATCGGGTTCGCATGAGGGTTCGGAACAGGACGGTCTCGGTCGTGTGGAAGGTCCTCCTGCTCCTGATCGGCGCATGGGGCCTGTTGGATGGTTCCGGCATCCTGGCAGGACGCTACGATACCGCCTTTCCCTACATGTTCACGAACATCTCGAACCTGTTCACATCGTGTGCGGTGCTTCATCGTGGGGAGCCCGCTCTCCGTGCGTTCGCTCCCGTCGTCAAGTACACGGCGGCCATATCGCTGCTCGTCACGATGGCCATCGGTCATCTCATGCTCTCCAGCGCCCTGTTCCATGGTACGGGGGTCGGTTCCGCGTACCACATGTTAAAACCCCGTTTCGCCTTTCCCCGCGAAACAGGGCCGCAACATCCCTGGCCGACAATCGAGGCGTTCTGAAGCTTCGAGGAAGGGAGGCCGGGATGTACGATACAGGCTCCACGGCGTTCATGCTCGTCTGCACGATGCTTGTCCTGCTCATGACGCCAGGACTCGCGTTCTTCTATGGAGGTCTCTCACGACGCAAGAACGTCGTGAACACCATGATCATGGTCATGGCCGTGATCGGGGTCGTCGGGGTCGCATGGGTCGTCTGCGGATGGTCCTTCGCCTACGGTGGGGACGGGTCGCTGCCGTTCTTCGGGGGGTTCGACCAGCTGGGATGCCTCTCGACGGTCAGTGACATGCGTGCCCAGGCGGCCGATGTGCCTGATGGCGCTGTCTACCCCGCGATCATCGACATCGGTTTCCAGATGGCTTTCTGCATGATCACATGCGCCATCATAACGGGGGCGGTCGCTGGTCGTATGAAGTTCGGCGCGGTCATGCTCTTCATCGCAGCATGGGTGCCTGTCGTGTACGCACCGCTCGCGCATATGGTCTGGGGTGGCGAGGGGTCGCTTGTCGGCGACATGATCGGCGCCCTTGACTTCGCGGGCGGTGATGTGGTGCACATCAGCTCGGGGGTGACGGGCCTCGTGCTCTGCTGTCTGCTCGGGGGCCGGCGTGGCTTCGGGCTCGTGAGCTACCGTCCGCACAACGTGCCGTTCGTGGCGCTCGGTGCGACGTTGCTCTGGTTCGGTTGGTTCGGGTTCAATGCCGGCTCGCAGTTCGCGGCCGACGGCGTCGCGGCGCTCGCACTGCTGAACACCGTGGCCTCCTCGGCGTCGGGCATGCTCGCGTGGATGCTCGTCGAGCGGCTGCGTATGGGCAAGCCCACGCTCGTGGGGGCCTGCACGGGGCTCGTGGCCGGACTCGTGGGCATCACCCCGGCCGCTGGTTTCGTCGAACCATGGGCCGCCATCGTCATCGGCATCGTCACGTCCCCCTGCTGTTTCCTCGCGATATCGGTCGTCAAGCGCAAGGTCGGCTACGATGATGCGCTCGACGCCTTCGGCTGCCATTCGGTCGGCGGTGTCGTGGGTGGACTGCTCACGGGCGTGTTCTGCGTGCCCGAGCTGTCATGGACCGGCTCCGGTGGTCTCATCTACACCGGCGACCCGTCCCTGTTCGTGAGCCAGCTCCTGGGCATCCTGGTGACGCTGGCGCTCGTGATCGCCGGCGGGCTGGTGATAGGCTTCGCCGTGAAGGCCCTCTTCCATGGCTCGCTGCGCGTGAACGAGGAGGATGAGGCGCGCGGTCTGGATGTCGCGTCCCATGGTGAGAGCGCCTATCCAGCGTACCTGGGACTTGACTAGCGGATAAGGAGCGGGCGGGCCGCAGGGTCGGTCCGCCCAGCTCGGGATTGGGGGAGCGATATGAAGAGGATCGTAGCCATAGTGAGACCGGAGAAGCTCGAACCGTTGAAGGAAGCGCTGTTCGCCGCCGAGATATCGGGGATGACCATCGCGCAGGTGATGGGCTGTGGTAACCAGCACGGATGGTCGGAATACTACCGTGGCACCGAGGTGCTGTTGAACATGATCCCCAAGGTGAGGTTCGAGCTCGTCGTCCCGGATGACGATGTGGACGAGCTGGTCGACCTCATCTGCAGGACGGCGACGACCGGCGAGGTCGGCGATGGCAAGATATTCATCAGCTCCGTCGAGGAGATCGTGCGCATCCGCACCCGTGAACGCGGCGAGGCGGCGGTCTAGACGGGGGCGTCCGGTCCCGGTTCCTGGATGACGGGCGGCGGGGGGAGGCAGGTCGCATCCCCACCGCCCGTCATCCCGTCATCCAGGTCTCCTGTCAGCAGGTCAGCCCCACTGGGGCAGGTCCTGCAACGCCACGATGCCGAGTCCGTCATCACGGGCGACCTCCATGGCGGCTGCGAGTGCCTGGGCGGCTGCAATGGTGG
>OMSY01000050.1 GCA_900313875.1 uncultured Actinomycetes bacterium | reverse complement strand
CGCAACACCCCCTCGCGCAACGCGCAGCGCCGACGCGGGCCCCGACGCTCCTCCAAGACCTCGTTCCCGCTGTCGTTCCCGTCGTTCCTTGCCTCATCCACCAGGGGCAGACGCATCCTCATCGGCGTGATCGCGTTTGCCGTCTTCCTCCTCACGCTTTCCCTCGTCTTCTGCGGTCACGGGACGAAAACGCAGGACGAGTCCCACGCCCGCGGTTCCTATTCCGTCTCGTTCACGACGACCGGCGATCTCATCTTCTGGCGCGAGGTGGCCGACTATATCGACATGAACGGCGGTGCGAGTGCCATGGCCAACATCGACGACATGCTCGCGCAGGCCGATGTGACCATCTCGAACGTGGAGAGTCCGCTCAGCGACAACGAGAGCGCGCCGATTGCCAACAAGGACATCTACATCATCGGGCGTCCGTCCGCCATCGAGGGCATCAGGAACAGCGGCATCGACATCGTGTCGCTGGCCAACAACCACATCATGGATTACACCGGACCCGCGCTTCAGGACACGTTGAACGCGCTCGATGGTGCGGGTGTGCTGCATGCGGGCGCGGGCATGACCGAGGAGGAGGCGGGCAAACCGGTCGAGACCACCGTGAACGGCGTCTCGGTCGCCTTCTTCTCATGGACCGACATCATCCCCGAGAACTACCTTGCCTTCGGCGACCAGCCCGGCGTGGTGTCGGCGCGGATGAACCTGGACGATGCGTGCCGCCGTGTGCGCGAGGCCAAGGAGACGCACGACATCGTCATCGTGGCGATGCACTGGGGTGTGCAGTATCAGGACCACATCAACGACAACCTGCAGCGCGAACCGGCGCACAAGCTCGTCGATGCAGGCGCCGACGTGATCGTCGGCAATCATCCGCACGTGTTGCAGGGCATCGAGTTCTACAACGGGTCGCTCATCGCGTACGCGCATGGCAACTGCGTGTTCCGCCAAGCACATGAGTTCGGCCACACGCACGAGTCGTACGTCCTGAACTTCGACATCACCGACAGCGGCATCCAGAACGTGGTCGCCACACCGCTGTACCTCGATGACACGTACGGCATCCCGAGCATCGCGACAGGCGAGCAGGCGCAGACGACGCTCAACCGCCTCGTGGAGATCTCCGAGGGCATGAACACCTCGTTCGAGCTGCGCGATGACAAAGCATACATCTCGCCGCAGACCTGATGGACCAGGAGCGTGGGCCCTGCAAGGCCCCGCTAGTCTGCCCCGACATCCCGCCCCGCACCGTCGATGGCGCACCCGCCTCCGGGAACAATGCCCCATCGCTGCCGCAGCGCGCCATCATCCCCCATGACGGATAGCACGCTGTAGCTGACAAATGCGGCAGAAACCGGTTGACCAGCGAACCGATGCGTATAATGCGATGCAATCCAGATGTTCCCACGTACATGGGGAGGTTGCATCATGAAGCGCAAGGAACACCGTGTCATACCGTTGCTGTTGGCCATCATCGCCGCCTGTGTGCTGATCCTGGCGGGATGCCTCGGAGCAGGAAGCGGGCTGAGCATCAAGGACGGCACGTCGGAGCTCGACGGTGTGACCGGCAAGATCACCAGGGCCACCAGCACGGTCAACGAGAGGACCGGTTCGACCCTCTTCGATGTCGACGTGGACTTCACCAACAACTCCGACATCGATGTCATGCAGGTGCAGTACCGCCTCATCTGCGAGGACAAGCAGGGCAACATGCTCGATGACTTCACGTTCACGTACAACGGACAGGACAAGGCCATGGCACCGGGGGAGAGCGCCACGGACAACAAAGGCTACCAGAAGAAGCTCGACGGCACGGCGGCCCGCATGAGGCTCGAGTTGATGAGCATCACCTCCGCGGAGGAGATGCCGCCGGTGCGTTTGCCGCAGAAGGGCGAGTATCTCTACAGGTTCCTGATGTCCAGGGGCGCTCCCGACATCACGGTCGTGCAACCCACTTCCATCGTGGTGGGCATCGACCAGGGCGGCTTCCTGCAGGAGGCCACGTTCAATACCCCGGAGACCCTGCCGCAGGCTGTGGACGCCCTGGCGAAGGTGAGGATCGGGGATGAGACCGGCGAGTTCGTCACCGACAACTACAACTACATCCTGGTCGAGTATGGCGATCAATACTATGGCGCGAGCCTGAACCTGTACAACCTCGAGACCAGCGCTTACGGCAACTACCATATCTACCAGCTGGAGGACCTGGGCGCGCTCTTGAGCATGACGACTGCGAACCTCACGCCCGTGAGCCGGTATGGTGGCGGCAGCTGATACCGATCGAGGGCATGCTCGTGACTTCTCAAGGGGGCAGCGACTGCTGCCCCCTCATCATTGCCCTTGTTTCCCTGACCGGTAGAACAGCATCGTCACGAGCGCGAGCACGTTGAAGAGCGCCACCGAGAGCAGCATGTTCCGGTAGCCTCCCATGCCCGGTGTCGAGGCGATGAGGCCGACGAAGACCGCAGGTGCGAGCGAGGTGCCGATCTGGCGGATGAGCGCGATGGTGGCGATGGCGGACGTGCTCTCGTCCGCGCTCACGTTCTCGAGGATCATGTAGTTCGTCGGCGCGCCCATCGCCATGCCCATGCCGGCACCTACCACCGCCAGCCCTGCGACCAGCGAGATGAAGCTGGGATGCGTCGCGGCGACGAGTGCCAGGAACAGCAAGCCGGCGATGGAGACGGCCAAACCGGTGATCAGCACCGGCTTCGGTCCGACTTTGTCGATGATCTTGCCACCGACCGGCGAGGTGACGAACGAGGTCAGCCCGATGGCAAGCACGTAGTAGCCTCCCGATCCCAGCGGTTCGTTCATGGCGTACTCCGCCAGCTCGGGCACCAGCACGAGCGAGATGACGAAGCAGCCGATGAAGAACGACACGATCATCGTGATGACGATGGGGCGGTTCCGGAGGTACTCGAGGTGGAACACCGGGTCCTCGGCGCGCCGCTCGACGAACCTGAACGCCACTATCGCCACCACGGCGCCGATGAGCGGCCCCCAGGCTTCGGGCCGGACAATCGAGGTGCCGAGTGCGGTGAAGTCGAGCGCTTTCACGCCGAGCAGCAGGAGCAGTATCGCCAGTGCGAACAGGAGCGACCCCGCGATGTCCATCTTGCCGCGCGACTCGTCGAGCGTGCTGGCGGGGAGCAGGGTCACGGCGGCGACGATGACCGCGATGCAGAACGGGGCGCACAGGAAGAACATCATCGACCAGTTCTCCACGCCGAAGGCGCCGACCACCGCGCTGCCCACGACCGCGCCGAAGACGTTGGACACACCGGCGACCACGGCGGCTATGCCGAGCGCGGTACCGCGTTTGTCGGGCGGGAACGATGTCCCGATCTCGGCGTTGGCGACGGGGATCGTCCCCCCGGCACCGGCGGCCTGCAGCACGCGCCCGAAGAGCAGCAACCCGAAGCCGCCGACCCTCTGGGATACGCCGCACAGCATCGCCCCGACGCAGAAGATGCCGATGCAGGCCGTGAACACGTGTTTGCGTCCGCGCCTGTCGGCGACCTTGCCGATGATGGGGATCAGCGCAGCGTAGAACAGCGTGTAGATGTTGATCATCCAGATGCCCGTCGTGTCATCGATGCCGAAATGCGCCTGGATGACCGTGCGGGCAGGCGACACCATGCCCACGTACAACCCGCCGATGAGCAGCCCGGTCAGGTATATCGCCAACACCAACCCGAGCCGGGCGCCTTGCCCGGACTCGGGTCGATGTTCCAGTTCTTCTTGGATGGACGTATCGGTCATGGCTAGAAGGCGCCGCCTCCGCCGCCTCCGCCGCCGCCTCCGCCTCCGCCTCCGGAGGAGCCACCGCCGCTGCCGCCGCTTGCGCTGGAGCGTGCGGAATTGAACGTTCGGGTGAACGATGTGGAAGCTGCACCGAGGCCGCCACTGCCGTGGCACCAGGTACGCGTGGTGACGAACTGGGTATCGTTCACCACCTGGGGTGCGGCCATCGTCAGGTTCTTCAGCGCCTTCTCGGCAACTCCCAGCATCACGGCCATGACCATGATGCGGTTCCAGACCGCGACCGTCTGGGGCGCGGCCTCGTCGAGCGCGGTGAAGTCCTCGAGCCAGTTCTTCAGCGCCTTCAGCTTCGCGTTGATCTCAAGCGACTCGGGCGAGAACGCCCGCTGCTTGTTGGACAGGGACTGCATGAGGAGGCCCGAGATCAATGCGATGGCAGGAGAGGCGATGAACGTTGCCTTCATCCAGAACGAGGGCATCCTGACGATCAGGGCGGTGAAGGCACCTGCGAACAGGAGGACCAGGGCCAGGATCGCGATGAT
>OMSY01000068.1 GCA_900313875.1 uncultured Actinomycetes bacterium | reverse complement strand
GGGGCGTTCGCCTCCATCCGGTGATGTTCACCGACAAGGAGGCCATCGAGGGTGCGCTTCCCTTCAACTTCCCCTGTTTCACCACCCATCCACGCAGCTCGATGACGTTCGGTGACCTGGACCCTGCCCAGCTGTCAGGATATGTCGGGGCTTTCCAGGAGGCCGTCGATCAGGAGATCCGTGTCTTCAACCCCGACGTCATCCATGGTCAGCACGCCTGGATCCTCTCCTCGTTGGCGGCGGACTCCGGTGTGCCCTTGGTGCTCACCGTGCATGGGACGGACCTCATGGGCTTCGAGCGATGGCCGGACCTGCGTCACTACGCGGTGCGTGCGATGGACGCGGCGCGGAAGGTGATCTGCATCTCAGCGGACAACGAGGCCCTGACCCTGGAGGTGTTCCCGGAGCATGCTGACAAGATCGTGCGCATGCGCAACGGGTTCAACCCGGATGTGTTCTTCCCGCAGCACCTCGACCGGGCGGAGGTGCTTGCAGGTCACGGCGTCGATTATGCGGGGGAGCGGCTGGTCCTGTTTGCCGGCAAGCTGACCCACTTCAAGGGTGTCGACATCCTGCTGGATGCGGCGGCGGCCTACGAGTCGTCTCCGGGGGACATCCTCACGGTCATAGCCGGCGATGGGGACATGCGTGATGAACTCGAGGGGCAGATGCGCGAGCTTGGGCTCGGGTCGGTGTGCTTCATCGGCAACGTGAGCCAGGCCGAGCTGGCGCGTCTGTATAACGTGGCCGATGTCGATGTGGTGCCTTCGCGCAACGAGCCGTTCGGGCTGGTCGCCGTGGAGGCCATGGCGTGCGGGACGCCTGTCGTCGCATCCGACAGCGGTGGCCTCCCGAACTTCGTGAACGCTGCGGTCGGTGCGCTCGCCATCCCGGAGGATCCCGATGACCTCGCGCGGTGCATCATCGAGACGCTGCGTCGTGCCGATGAGAAACCGGGCTGGCGTGATGAGATCGCCACCTATGCGAGTGGCAATTATTCCCAATCGGTGATCATCGCGGAGCTCGTGTCGCTCTATGAGGAGGTCAGGGGCTGAATGGCTGTCCCACCGCCGCCCACATCCCCGCCGTCCCAGCCGACGTTCTCATTCCTGCTTCTTCACCGGGACCCGTCCCGAGGATGGGCTCCAGTGGGATGTGGGCAAACCGATGGTCGAGGCATCCCTGTTCGTGCTGGATGCGACCTGACGGGCGGTGTCGTCCACCAGCTGCGAACGGAGCCTCTCGTTCCTGCGTGACCTGATCGCGTCGGATTCACGCGAGAGGTTGCGCCAGAGCGCGATGGCCATCAGGGCGATGACGACGGACAGCGGTGCAGCCGAGGTGATGACGAGCGTCTGCAGCGCCGAGATGCCATCGAAGGTGCTGCCACCCGATGCCAGGAGCGCAATCGTCACCGCTCCCGTGAAGAGTGCCCAGGCGAGGCGTATGGGGGCCTTCACGTCGGGGTCACCGTTGGTCGAGAGGATCGACATCACGAACGAGGCCGAGTCTGCGGATGTGACGAAGAAGATGACCAGCAGGACCATGGCGATGCCCGACAGGAGCTTGCCTGCGGGCAGGTTGGCGAGCATGAGGAACAGCGTCATCGTGTTGTCCACCAGGTTGCCCTCGACGAGCAGGCTCGTGTCACCGTAGATCTGCTGGAAAAGGGCGGTGCCGCCCATGACGGCGAACCAGAGGAACGTGACGAGCGTGGGGACCAGCACCGTGCCGAGGATGAACTCGCGGACGGTCCTTCCCTTGGAGATGCGTGCGATGAAGACCCCCACGAACGGTGACCATGACATCCACCAGCCCCAGTAGTAGATGGTCCAGGAATGCATCCAGTCCATGCCCGCGGCGCCTTCGAAGGGGAGGGTCCGCAGCGAGAGGCTCACGAAGTTCTGCAGGTAGTAACCGACGTCCTGCACGAACTCGTTGAAGATGAACAGGGTGGGGCCGAGGACGAGCACGAGCACCAGGAACACCGCCGCAAGGACCAGGTTGGCATTGGAAAGGTTCTTGATCCCACGATCAAGGCCCAGGGTGACGCTGATGGCGGCGAGCATCGTGATGACTCCTGCGATGGAGAGAATCGCGGGCTTCGGGAGCTGGATGCCGGTGAGGAACTCGATGCCGCTCGAGAACTGCATGATGCCGAAGCCGAGCGACGTGGCGACGCCGATGAGCGTGCCGATGACGGCGACGATGTCGATGGCGTCCCCGATGCCCCCGCGGGTGCGTTTGCCCAGCAGCGATGAGATGGTCCATCGGATCGATACGGGAAGGCCCTTGCGGTGCACGGCGTAGGCGACGGCAAGGCCCACGATCGCGTAGATGGCCCATGCGCTCAGACCCCAATGCAGGAACGTGCTCGCCATGGCGCTACGGGCCCGTTCCCCCACCTCTGGACCCACGTCCGGCGATGGGTTGATGAAATGCTGGAGCGGTTCGGATGCACCGAAGAACACGAGTCCGATCCCCATCCCCGCCGCGAAGAGCATCGCGAACCAGGACCTCAGGGAATAGGCGGGCTCGTCGTCCTCACGGCCGAGCATGATGTCGCCCCGGCGTGACAGTGCGACCACGAAGAGGAAGCACACGACGATGAAGATGATCAGCACATAGTACCAGCCCGTGAGCCGTATCAGGTTGTTCGACAACAGCTCGACAACGGCGTGCAGTCTCTGCGGTACGAGAATAGCCGAGAACACCAACAGGGATGCTATGGCAATCGAGATGACGAGGACCCTCCTGCTCTGAGGTTGGTCCTTGACGCTGATGGTTCCCTCGATGTCAGGTTCGGGCTTCTTTGCAGTGTCTGCCTCCGTGTCGTTTCCTGTGTTTTCCATGACCATGATGTACCTCCAGATCATATACGCGCACATGCGCAGTGGTACAGGGCCACGACCCCTGTACCACCTGGTAGGGCAATGGGTGAGATGCCTGCGGCAAGGGAAGATGGATGCGAGGCGGGGATGAGGAGATGCAGCTTCCGTGAAGCAGTGCGCATGCCTCTGCGTCCGGCGGAGCGCCTTATGCGGTTTGGAATCGATG
>OMSY01000029.1 GCA_900313875.1 uncultured Actinomycetes bacterium | reverse complement strand
TGCGCCGTCACGCGTTCGTCGCGCTGTCTGTTGCGCTCGAACTTCGCCTGCCAGAACTCCGTGTTGCTCGCCGGCATCGTCGCGTAGTGGCATCCTTCGTGATGGTGCCAGAAGCAGCCGTGCACGAAGATCGCGATCTTGCGCCCCGGATAGGCGATGTCGGGATGTCCCGGAGCCTTCTTCCATTGGAGCCGGTAGCCCGGGAACCCCAGCTCGCGGAGCAGGGCACGCACCTTGAGCTCCGGCTTGGTGTCCTTGCGTTTGTTGCCCTGCATCGACTTGCGGACCGCGTCGCTGACCGCGGTCACCGCTGCGCCTCCTCGGTCTCCCTCAGCTCGGCGAGCTCGAGGTACGAGCGCCAGAATTCTTCCGATGTGAGGTAATGATAGGCCTCGCGGTAGCTCTCGGCGACGGCGCGGTGCACCTTGTGATAGCGCTTCAGCAGCGCATGATAGCGGCTGACGAGCTCCCGGTAGCGGGTACGGTTCAGGCGTCTGATGTGTCCTTTGGTTCCCGTCGCATCGAGTGCGACGAGGGTATCCCGCATGGCGACCTCGTACCAGGGGGCGCAGTTGCCGCTGTAGAAGATCATCGCGGGCTCGTTGCGCAGCAGCTTGGAGGGCATGAGGTGGCGGTCATGCGGCAGCGTCACGAGCAGCCGTTCCAAGACGGTGTGCGTCTGGCTGTCGGTGGTGAGCCATTCGGGACGGATGTCGATCTGGCTCATGACGTGCGGGTCGAGCTGCTCGATGGGAACGAGCACCTCGTTCTTCGCCCCCTTCTCCCTCATGATGCGCGAACCGTCGGCGGTGGCGAGGAACTGCGGTCCTTTCAGGTAATCCTCGAGGCCGTCGAGCCAGAGGTCGGCCGCCTCGTAGTTCATGGTGCGCAGGAAGATGGACAGGGTGCGCCAGAAGCGCACGAGGAAGACGGCCTCCGAGCTGCATCCGGTGACCGCGAGGGTGATGAGGAAGTTGCGGACGTACTGGTACCCGTCGATCGAGGCCTTGAACCGCCCTTCGAAACGTGAATGCCAGACGCAGATGCCGCCCATCGCCATGTAGGTGGCTCCGCAACGTACGCCGTACTCGACATCGTCGCAGCGCACGAAGAACGGCATGGGCAGTCCGTTGGCGCGTATGGCCTCGATGGGGATGCAGTTGTACCACCAGGCACCGTAGGCATTGTCGGGCTCGATGGGGGTCGTCTCGTTCAGGACCAGGTACTTGAGCTGGGAGACATCCATCGTGTCCTTGACGCGATGGTAGCCACCGGTCTGCTGGGTGTAGGAGACGTCCTCGAACTGGAGATGGGGGTTCTGCAGTTCGAGCATCGCGCCGCTGACGAACGCGTCGGCGTATTGCTCGTTGCGCAGCGCGAGCAGGTTGAAGGTGCGCTTGAAGCTCTCGGGGAAGACCCGCACGTCATCATCCATCAGGATGACGTGCGTGAAGGGTTCATCGGACTGCAGCGCTTCGAGCATGCCGCGGGCAAACCCGCCCGATCCCCCGACGTTGGGGTTGGGACAGACCGTGACCTGGCCTCCTGTGAGCTTCTCCGCATCGAGGGTGCGTCCGTTGTCGATCACGAACAGATGGATGGCATCGGCGATCGGCTCGTCGCTCGCGATGACCTCGTTCCGTATCATCTCGATGTTCGGAAGGATGTATTCTTCCTTCCTGAAGGTGGTCGTGCAGAGCGCGAGGTGGGTCCTGCGCACCTGCCCCTCTTCCACGTCGGTTGCGAAGAAGGCATTGCGGATCGAGGTGGTGCCCCCGGTCTCCAGGCTGAAGCCCACGAGCACGGCATCGTCGAGGTCGATATCGATATCGATGGAAAGCGGGGTCGCACCATCAGGCGGCTTGGTGAGATGGTCGGCCATCGTCTCGACCCGTGGTTCCCCGGCCTGCTGGTAGGTGCGCATGAGGCCGATGCGACAGGGATCGCCGATGAGCTCGAGATGCAGGTGCAGGTTGTCGATGTCGGTGTACTTCCGCCACTTGGCAAGGGAGAGGGCATTGAAGTAGGTGAGGAAGTCCACCCTGCCGGAGAAGGCGAGGGACCGCGAACCCTCGTCGTACGTGGCTGTCGAGGTCGCATGGTAGAGCAGGTCGGGATGGTCCTCGAGGAAATCGTCTACCTTGAGGAGCACGTTTGCCAGCTTGAACCGCATCGGAACCTCCCATGGGCGGTGCCGGGGAGGCACCGTTCGTATCCGGATGGCCACCATCCATCATAGATGAAGTTGGGTGATGCGTCTTGTTCGAAGCGGGGACGGAGTGGGACAGCGGGGACGGAGGGGGGTGCGGACGATTTTTCGTACCGGCCTAGGCTGCGTAGCCGAGCCTCCTGCGCCGGTTGTCGATCGTATCGTACACCCACCTGC
>OMSY01000074.1 GCA_900313875.1 uncultured Actinomycetes bacterium | reverse complement strand
GCCAGCATCCCCACATGGTCGAACGTGGTGCCGATACCGACGCCGATGATGAGCGGCGGACAGGCGTTCGACGCCTTCTCGCGGACGACGGCCAGAACGACCTCCTCGATGCCCTCCTGTCCTGCTCCCGGGGGGAGCATGACGGTCCGCGATGCGTTGTCGGAACCCCCACCCTTGAGCATCACATGCAACGTCGCACCGGTACCTGGACGAAACACGAGATCGCAGAAGGCCGGGGTGTTGTCACCGGTATTGACGCGGTCGCAGAACGCATCGCGCAGCAGGCTCTTGCGCAAGCGGGCGCTCTCATAGGCCTCAGCGACCGCAGCGTCGACGTCGAGGAAGATGTCGCCGGGGATCATCTCCTCATACCCCACCTCGAGCAGAACCCAGACCGAACCCGTGTCCTGGCACAACGGCACCCGGTCCTCCGCAGCGATGGTGGCGTTCTCGAGCAGCTGGTCGAGAACCTGCATCGCCCGCTCCGAGGTCTCGACCTCCCGTGCATGACGCAGCGCCCTGAGGATGTCAGGGCGCTGTTCGCATGCGATGCGGGGGATGGCATCGCGTACCGCATCGGCCACGATGGAACGGGTGAGCCGGAACACGGTCATGCTCATCCCCTCAAACCCAGGGAATCGAGGGTCGCGATGGTCTTGTCAGCAGACTCCCGGAGAGCAGCGAGCTCGTCCTCGTCGAATGGAAGCTCGACGATCTCGCGGACCCCCTGCTTGCCGAGACGCGTGGGCACGCAGGTGTAGACATCGTCGATGCCATACTCGCCGGACAGATAGGAGCAGACGCTCATGACCTCATCGGAATCGGTGAGGATGGCCTCCACCATATGGGCGATGGAAGCAGCCGGCGCATAGAACGCCGAACCCGTCTTGAGCAGGGCCACGACCTCGCCACCACCGCCGATGGTGCGCTCGCACACCTCGTCAACCTCCTGGGCGGAAAGGAGCTCGGTGATGGGCGTGCCGCCCACCGTCGAGAAGCGCGGCATGCAGACCATCGCCTTGCCGTGCGCACCCATGGCAAGTGCGCGGATATCGGAGACGGGCGCCCCCGTCTTCTCCGCGATCGCGTAGGTGAAGCGCGCCGAGTCGAGCACGCCGCCCATGCCCATGAGACGCTCGGTCGGGAGACCGGACTCCTTGTAGGCGAGGTAGACCATGATGTCGAGCGGGTTGGTGACGCAGATGAAGATCGCCTCGGGCGATGCCGCCGCAGCCTGCTCGATGACGGACTTCATGATGCCGGAGTTGACATCGATGAGGTCCTCGCGGGTCATGCCGGGCTTGCGCGGCAGACCAGCCGTGATGACGACGATGTCGCTACCGGCCGTGTCGGCATAATCGTTGGTGCCCATCACCGTCGGGCCGAAATCCTCGACCGAGCGCATGTGCATCAGGTCGAGCGCCTTGCCCTGCGGCAACCCCTCGGCGATGTCGATGAGGCAGACATCGCACAGGTTCTTCTCGAGCAGGACGAGCGCCGTGGTCGCACCCACATTGCCCGCACCGACGATGGTCACTTTCGGATAACTCATTGACAGTCCTTCTCTCTTGGTCCATGGGAGGTGCCCGATGCACCCTATCCTACCTATCCTAGATGATTATCATCCGATGGGAACGACCCAAAGGCACGTAAGGTGCCGGAGGTCCCTCCGCGACGGTCGCGCTCGATGCCTCAGGCTTCCTCCGCCACCTTGCCCCGTCTTCCCCTGGCCTTGGCCGGGGACTTGCCCGAAGCCGCCTTGCGCGACGAGCGGCGCGCGGCGCGGGAACGGTCCTCCTCCGACCTCGAGGGGCATTCGGGATTCGGGCAGAGATGCCAGGGACCGCGGTTGGTCGTGACGACGACCTTCGGGGCACCGCATGCCTCGCAGACCTCGCCCTCATAGGAGAGCTCGCCCCGCCCGGGCAGCGGATAGCTCGTGCCGCATTCCTCGTGGTTGGTGCAACGTATGAAGCGCTTGAGGGTGCGCGGGTTCTTCTGGGCGATGAGCCGCCCCTCGTGACCGGCGGCGGAGCAGACGGGACAGGGACCGACATCGAGGTCCTGCTCGACGTTGGTCGGGCACTCGGGGTTGAGGCAGTGCACGTAGGCCTTGCCACGGTACGGATGCACCTTCACCTGCGGCATGGCGCACTGCGGGCAGGGTTCCTCGACCACCTCGAGGCTGCGGAAGCCCGAGGGGAGCGGGAACGTGACATCGCAGTCGGGCCAACCCGAGCAACCGACGAAGTTCGAGTTGTTCTTCGCGGAATGCTTGGCCAGCAGGTCCTTGCCGCAGGTCGGGCACTGGCCGACACGCGCATCGGCGGCAACCGCATCAGCGATGGTCTCCCCCATCTCCTTCTGCAGCGGGATGAGGTCGTCCATGATGCCGGCAAGCATGTCCCGCGAACGGTTCACGACGACATCCTGCGACGACTCGCCGGCCGCGATGGCATCCATGCCCTTCTCGAGGTCGGCGGTCATCTCGGGTGAGGCGATATGGGGGGCGTACTTCTCGAGACCCTCGATGATGGCCATCCCGAGCTGGGTGGGCTCGATGGGGTCGTTCTGCACGTACTCGACCTGGTAGAGACGGTCGATGGCGGTGTGACGCGTCGATTTCGTCCCCAACCCGGCCTTCTCCATGTCCTGGATGAGCTTGCCCTGCGAGTAACGGGCAGGCGGCTCGGTCTGCTTCTGCTGCAGCTCCGCACCGAGGAAGCCCACCTCGTCCCCCTTCGCGAGGAGCGGGAGCTGCTCGTCCTTCTTGAGCCCGTAGCGGTAGATCTCCCGGAAGCCCGGCTCGACGAGGACGTCACCGCGCACCGAGAAGGGTTCCCCCGCCACATCGAGGACGATCTTGGTCGCCTCGATGGTGGCTGGCCCTGAAAGCGTCGCGAGGAACCGCCGCGCGATGAGGTTGTAGAGCTTCCATTCCGCAGGCTTGAGCTTGCCGGGGTCGGCCACGCCCGTGGGATGGATGGGCGGATGGTCGGTCGTCTCGGTCTTGCCACGAGTGACGGTGAGCTTGTCCTTCGCGAGCAGCTTGCTGCAATAGGGGGCATAGGCGGGATTGCCCGAGAGCATCCTCACCGTTCCACGCAGGTCGAGCGACGCGGGGTAGACCGTGTTGTCGACGCGGGGATACGAGGTGAGTCCGTTCATGTAGAGCGTCTCGGCGATGCGCATCGCGCGGCCCGGGGAGATTCCCTCGGCAGCGGCGGCGGCCATGAGCGAGGTCGTGTTGAACGGGGCCGGGGGCATCTGCTTGCGGCTCTTCTTCTGGACATCGGAGACGATGGCGGTGTCCTCGCCCTGGACCCGGGCCATCGCGGCCTTCGCAGGCGCCTCCTCCTTGAAGCGGCCCTGCGCATGCATCGCCGTGAAACCCTCATCGCCCTTGCGGAAGGAACCCTTGATCTGCCAGTAGTCCTCGGGGACGAAGGCGAGCCGTTGGCGCTCACGGTCGACCACGAGGGCGAGCGTCGGGGTCTGCACGCGACCTGCGCTGCGCACCTTGCCCATGCCCCCGCGGCTGATGGTGGTGAGGTACCGTGTGAGCGCAGCGCCCCAGATGAGGTCGATGAACTGCCGCGACTCCCCCGCATGGGCGAGCTCCTCATCGATGTCCGTCAGCTCGGAGAAGGCACGCGAGATCTCCTGCTTGGTGATGGCGGAGAACCGCGCACGGCGGATGGGGACG
>OMSY01000182.1 GCA_900313875.1 uncultured Actinomycetes bacterium | reverse complement strand
CGCGAATTGGATGGCCCAGTCGGTGACATCCTGCTGCGTATAGGGGATGATGACCGGGGTACCGGTGGTTCCCGAGCTGGAATGGATACGCACGACCTCGCTCTCGGGCACGGCAAGCAGTCCGAGCGGATAGGCTTCACGAAGGTCGGACTTGGTCGTGAAGGGCAGCTGCTCGAAATCCTTCTGCGACTTCACATCCCCCAAGTCGATGCCCTCGAACTTCTTGGCATAGAAGGGGCTCTTCTCCTTGAGGGTGGACAGCTTCTTCGTGATGAGTTCGAACTGCTCTGGTTTCATCTCCATAGTGGGATCCTCCGGTCATATGCGCAATCGTCCCCGATGCGCGTCATGTCTTCTGCGGCGCATCCTGGCAAGAGGATGCACCATGGCATCAGTCCTCCCGACCGCATCCCGCGGCTTTCAGGACATCCGGCGTCCTGCAGGTCAGATGATGCCCCTGCCCGCACCCGCCGAAACATCCATCTCAGGAACTCGCCATCTGCTCATGGTACTCGTCGAAGATGCGTTCTCCGAGGGCAATCGCTGATAGGTTCATATCAACGAAACGCGGTTTGACGAGTTGCCGTACCGCGCTTTCGAGCTGGTCCCTCGTGAAGGTGAGCGCCCCGCTCCTCACGGCGACGCCGAGCATCGTCACGTTGAGCGCACGGTCGCTCCCAAGCTCCCCTGCAAGCACCGCCGGGTCGACGACCACGAGACGGTCCCCCAGCCTGTCCGTCAGGTATGCGAGATGCGCCTCGGGATCGTACCCGCCACTGGCCAGTGATGCCGTCACGGGGATGATGGGCCTGCTCGAGACGACCATGCCACCCGTTTCGGAAAGATAGGATAGAGCGCGGGTGCCCTCGCCTGGCTCGAAGGCAAGCACGAGGTCTGCCGTACCCTGGGGGACGAGCGGGCTTGCGATGAGGTCGTCAGGATCCGCACCGATGCGCACGTGACTCGTCACACAGCCGCCACGCTGCGCCATGCCGATGGTCTCCGCCGTGCGTACCGGCAGGCCCGCCTCCATCCCCATGTACGCGACGAGACGCGAGGCAAGCACGGTTCCCTGTCCGCCGACTCCCGTGATGACCACATTCATCGTGCATCCCCTTCCCTGATGGCCGCCGAAGGACAGACCTGCGTGCACAGGTTGCATCCATGGCACAGGCTGGTGTCGATGACGGCATGTCCTTCCGACATCGAGATCGCCGGACAGCCGATCTCGTCGATGCAGCGGCGGCAACCGGTACACAGGCTTGCATCGACCTCGAAGGTGCATGGACGCGGGAACGTGTTGATGCAGGGCGACCTGAAGATGACCGCCGACACCCCTTCGAAACCGACCGCCTCGTTGACCGCCTCGATGGAGGCATCGAGGTCGAGCGGGTCGACCACCTTGACGCAGGTAAGGCCGATGCCCCGGAGCACCCCCTCGATCGAGACGGCATTGCGCTCGGCATCATCCAGGATGTCGGGCCATTGCATCATCGTCTGTCCGGTCCCAGGATGGGGCTGCTGCCCTGTCATGGCGGTCGTCTGATTGTCGAGAACGATGACCGTGATGTCCAGCTTGTTGTAATAGGCGTTGACCACGCCGGTCATGCCGGACGCGAAGAAGGTGGAATCCCCCACGAAACCCACATGCTTGGCATCGGGCTCGACCGCCTGCAATCCCTGGGGAATCGTGATGCCGGCACCCATGCACAGACAGGTGTCCACCATGTCGAGGGGCATGGCATTGCCAAGCGTATAGCACCCGATATCTCCCGAGAACACCGCCCTCTCACCTGCCAGGGCCTGCTTGACGGCATAGAAGCTTGCCCGATGCGGGCATCCAGCGCAGAGCACCGGTGGACGAACCGGCAACGGGGGCATGTCGCTGTCCTCGACCAGGCTCCCGACGATCTCCTCGGCACGTGCGTCGGTGACCGAGGCATCGCGGCTATGGATACGGTCCCTGCCATACTGTGAGATGCTCTTCACGCTCGCGAAGAACGACCTGAGGTCCGCACGGATCATCTCGACGGTGTTCTCGCCCGCAGCACGGGCCTCCCCGGTGAGCTTGCCGTGGATACGTGCGGGCAGATGCCGCTTCCCGCAGAGATAGATGAGCCTCTCCTCGATGAAGGGGTCAAGCTCCTCGAAGACGATGACATCGTCGAGACCATCGAGGAACTCTATGGCCTTCTCCTCCGGGAACGG
>OMSY01000069.1 GCA_900313875.1 uncultured Actinomycetes bacterium | reverse complement strand
TGCCCGTCCGCTTCCTGCCGGATTCCCACCATCGCCGGCTCTCTGGGAGTGCGCTGCGGGCGTTACTTCCCTCTCAACGGTTTGCTGTGTTCGGATGACTATACACTGAATCGCTGGGAAATCAAGTGGAAAAACAGTCATGGCGCATATTTTCAAGGGCAAGGTCCACTTCACACGGACCCTGCCCTTCTTGAATCATTCGAATCGTCCTGAGATGCCCCTGGGCTTCCAATGCATGTCGTGTCCTGCCGTCACGACTCCTTCGTCACGATGAGGAGCTTGTCGAAGCAAGCACTCAAACGCCGGGTGAAGACCCCAGCCTCACCCTGGGGGATGACGTAGAACTCGTCACTCACACGGAACCTCTCCTCGTCACCGTCATCGCCGACGGGCACGTCGTCCACCGCAGCCTCCTCGACGGTGTAGCCGAGGGTCTTCGCCAGGTCACGCGCAAGGCGGTTGGTGGCCGTAAGCACCGGGCCATAGTGGACGACCCTCACGCCATCGTAGCTCCAGCATTGCCCGAGCGCATCGTCGGTGTACACCCCATCGGGGCCGACGAGCTCACCGGCGAACGTCAACCTGGGTTCGGGTCGCGCGCCGACGACCGTGATCGTGACCATCTCATCGTCCTGGACGTCGATGCAGAGCACGCCATCGGGGTTCTCCGCGACCATGTTGTCGAGCGTCCACTCCAGGCGCGTGCGAATCCACGACTCGAGCGGGGTGAGGATGCCGAAGCTCCCAAGCGAGCGCATATGCCGTTCGTAGAGAGGCAGCTTGCCGCTCTGCAGACGCCATCTGAAGTGGTTCTTGCTGATGTCGGTCGAGACGAAGCCCATGCTACCCACCCTAGTGGCGGAAGTGGCGGTATCCCGTGAACCAGAGCGCGACACCCGCCTTGTCGGCAGCCTCGATGCAGAGGTCGTCACGGATGCTGCCACCCGGCTGGATGACGGCGGTGACGCCTGCCTCGATGAGGGCCTCGAGCGAGTCCGGGAAGGGCATGAACGCATCGGAGGCGGCAACCGCACCCTTGGCGGCAGCGCCCGCCTGCTTGCAGGCGATGACGGCCGAGTTCACCCGGTTGGGCTGACCGGCACCGATGCCGACGGTCCTGTTGTCCTTGGTGATGACGATCGCATTGGATTTGACCGCCTTGACGGCCTTCCAGGCGAACAGCATCTCCGCCTTCTCCTCGGCGGACGGCTTGCGCTTGGTGGGAACCGTGAAGTTCTCCGGCTCCTCGGCCACGACATCGAAGTCCTGCGCGAGGATGCCACCCTCGACGGTGCGGTATTCGGTCCGCCTGCCCACGGGATTCATGCCACCGGTCATGATGATGCGGGCGTTGGGCTTCTCGGTGAAGACCTCGAGCGCCGCATCGGTGTAACCAGGGGCGATGACCGCCTCGATGAACTGCTTGTTCTCATGGATGACGCGTTCGGCCACCGCACGGTTGACCTCGCAGTTGAACGCCATGACCCCACCGAAGGCGGACACGGAGTCGCACTCGAACGCATGCTGATATGCAGTCACGGCATCCTCGGCCACGGCTATGCCGCAGGGCGTGAGATGTTTGACGATGACACATGCCGGCCTGTCGGAACCGAACTCACGCACGGCCGCCCAAGCGGCATCGAGGTCGAGGTAGTTGGTGTAGGAGAGCGGCTTGCCCTGGAACTTCCGCGCGTTGGCAAGCATGAACTTGGACCCCTCGGCCTCCTTGCCGACAAGGGGCATCCTGTAGAATGCCGCATGCTGATGTGGGTTCTCACCATAGCGCAGGTCGGCGGCCTTGGAGAGGAAGAGGCGCTTCTCGGGTTGGAACCGCTCATCGCCGTTGATCTTGGAGTCCATCCAGGTGAAGATCGCGTTGTCGTACGCGCTCGTGATACGGAACACCTCGAGCGCGAGCTGCTTGCGGGTGCGCAGCGACAGCGCGCCCTTGTTCTCACGCATCTCACGGAGGATATCGAGATAGCTGGTCGGGTCCGTCACGACAGCCACCGATGCGAAGTTCTTGGCTGCGGAACGCAGCATCGACGGCCCGCCGATATCGATATGCTCGATGGCCTCCTCGAAGGTCACGCCGGTCTTGGCAACGGTCGCCTCGAACGCGTAGAGGTTGACGACGATCATGTCGATCATGTCGATGCCGTTCTCCCTGGCATCCTGCATATGGCTCTCAAGGTCACGTCGCGCCAGCAACCCGCCGTGCACACGCGGATGCAGCGTCTTGACGCGTCCATCCATCATCTCGGGGAATCCGGTGTACTCCTCGATGGGCGTCACCGGGATACCGGCGTCCTGCAGCACACGCGCTGTCCCGCCCGTGCTGATGATCTCCACATCGAACTCCTCGGAGAGCGACCTGGCGAACTCGACCACACCGGTCTTGTCGGTCAGGGAGATGATCGCACGCCTGATCCTGGGATCTTCCATGAAACGCTCCTTACTCCAACACGTAGAAAGAACGTGAAAAGGATAGCACCACACCCATGCAAACGTCAGCTACGATGGGCTGATTGCGGTGATTTTCCGTCCTGATTCGTTGATAACAAGCCGTACACGGCCCTCTGCGAGCAGCTGAAGTGTCTGCGGGTACAGGACATGCTCGACTTCATGGATGCGCTCCTCAAGCGTATCCAGCGTGTCGTCGGGTAGGATGTCGACCGCACGCTGCGCGATGATGGGCCCTTCGTCATAGGCCGCGTTGGCGAAATGCACCGTCACACCCGTCACCTTGACCCCCGCATGGAACGCGTCCGCGATGCCATGCGCGCCCTTGAAACTGGGCAATAGCGCCGGATGGATGTTCACTACACGGTCCTCGAACGCGAGCAACACGGGTTCGTGCACCATCCGCATGTACCCTGCCATGACCACGTAGTCGCAACCTGCACGACGCAGCTCGCCGGCGATGATCTCGTCAGCGGCGATGGGGTCCTCGTAGACCTCCCGCGAGAGCGCCATCGTGGGGATGCCGGCCTGCTCGGCACGCTTGAGACCGAAGGCGTCCGGCTTGCTCGAGATGACGAGCTCCACGGAGGCATCCAGTGTCCCCACCGCGATGGCATCGATGATGGCCTGGAGGTTGGTCCCACTCCCGGAGATCAGGACCCCCAACTTGATGGTCATTCGTAGATCACCTGACCTGCCGCCTTGGAACCCTGCTCGCTCTTCCGGACCGTACCGATGCGCCATACCCGTTCGCCTTGACCGGAGAGCGCATCCATGAAGTCATCGGCGAAGATCTCCGCACAGATGACCGCCATGCCGATGCCCATGTTGAAGGTCTTGAGCGCCTGGGAGAACGACATCTCGGCCGCCTTCGTGACGAAGGTGATGACAGGAGGCACATCCCAGCTGCCAAGCGTGATGTGGGCATCGAGCCCGGCGGGCAGTGCACGGTTGAGGTTCTCGGTGATGCCGCCGCCGGTGATATGGGCGAGCGCATGGATGGGAAGACCGGCCTTCTGCACCGCCTGGATCGACTTCACGTATATGCGTGTGGGCTCGAGCAGGGCATCGAGCAACGACCTGCCGTCGAGCTCCTTGCGCTTGCGGGTCATGTACTCCTCGGAAGCCTTGTTGGTGATGGCGCGGCGCACGAGCGAGAAGCCGTTGCTGTGGATACCGCTTGACGCAAGACCGATGATGGCATCGCCCTCGCGCACCAGGTCGGGGCCGATCATCTTCTTGCGGTCGACGACCCCCACACAGAAGCCCGAGAGGTCATAATCATCGGGGTCCATGACACCCGGATGCTCGGCCATCTCACCGCCGATGAGAGCGCAGCCTGCCTGACGGCACCCTGCGGCGATACCCCCGACGATGCGGGCCATCTGAGCGGAGTCGAGCTTGCCAACCGCGACGTAGTCGAGGAAGAACAGCGGTTCGGCACCGCAGGTGAGGATGTCGTTGGCGCACATCGCAACCAGGTCGATGCCCACATCGTCATGACGGTCGAAACGCTGGGCGATGGCGAGCTTGGTCCCCACACCATCGGTACCGCTCACGAGCAGCGGCTCATCCATGTCCTTGAGGGCGACAGCGGAGAACAGGCCACCGAACCCTCCGATGTCCCCCACCACCTCGTCACGGTAGGTTGACTGCACGGCATTGCGGATCGCATCCACCGCACGTGCGCCCTCGGCTATGTCGACACCAGCATCCTTGTATGTGAGCTCAGCCATCTTACCTCTCCCATCACCGATCGTCGGCTTCGACAAGTCATCCCTGCGAACG
>OMSY01000026.1 GCA_900313875.1 uncultured Actinomycetes bacterium | reverse complement strand
AACAAGGCATGGGGTGCTAGCTCAGCTGGTTAGAGCGCTGGCCTGTCAAGCCAGAGGTCGCGAGTTCAAGTCTCGTGCATCCCGCCATCGCATATCGCAGGTAGGGGCAGGTGCTCCTACCTGTTTCCGTTTTCGCTGGCGATACATGGGGTCGATCCTGGATAGCCCGATATCCTTGCTTCGATTGCCCGCATCAGCGATCGTCATGTCCTCGGGCTTGTCCGGAGAGTGGCTGCTGGCAGGTCCGTCCGATATACTGATGGTATCGAGATGATGTCAAGGGGGCGCTTCGAGCGCTGTACGGGATGGGGATGTCAAAGGCTCACGACTTGTCAGAGGAGACCGCACGTTGACCGACGCAGACCTCAAGAACGCATTGGAAAGCCCGATACCCGAAGTGGTCGCCTTCGCGCGTTCCATCGAGAGCCGCAAGCAGGACAGGCGCTTCGGGCTGTGGTTCACCATCGGGAGCATCCTCCTCATCGTGGTGACAGGCGCGCTCAGCCTGTTCGGGAAGCTGGCTTCCCAGATTCCCTTCATCGTCATGATCGCGATGGTCATCGCTTCCTTCGTGGTGCCGCTCATGCGCAAGCCGCCCGCCCCGCCGGACCTCGTTTCCATCGAGAGGTTGCTCCAGGACGACTGTGACCCCTACCGTTATGCGCGAGCGTACAACGACCTGCTGCCCCTGTTCGAGCGGCCCAGCGACCAGGTCATCTGCCGGCTCTCGATAGCGCATGGGCTGTTTCTCCAGGGGGCCTATGAGACCATGGAGTCCTTCCTGCAGACGCTCAACCCCTACAGCATCCCCGAGCTCACGCTCCAAAGCCTGTACGACATCCAGGCACGGTATTTCCTCCATCGGCATGACGAGCATGCCGTCTCCATCGTGGAAGGCAATCTCAAGGGTTTCTCGAGTTCATATCCCCATCAGACCATCGTCGCGCTGTGCAACCAGACGCTCTGTCTCATCGAGGCATACCGGCTTGCGCGTCAAGGGGATGCCGAGGCTGCATACAAGCGGCTCGAGGAGCGCAACAGTTCCATCACGCAGCTCGGCGGGGGCACGACGCGGTTCCAGCTCGTCGACTACCATTACAACCGTGCGGTGGTGGGGGAGATGGCGAGTGATTATGCCTCGATGGTCACCGACTGCCTGTATGTGATCGAGAACGGTGGGCTGCTCGCTTATGTGCAGGAGGCCTCGGACATGCTCGACAGGCACTGACGCTCATGAGGGTCTTGTCTGTCAGCGGGTTGGACGCCGGCGGCTCGTGCCGACCGGCAGGAGGAGGCGGTCGAGATGCAAGAGACCGATGTCCGGAAGTTCGTCGTGTTCGATTTCGATGGTACGATCATCGAGGGGCATTCGCCGGTCATGCTCGTGCGCACCCTTGCCAGCCAGCATGTCATCCCGTTGCGCGTAGCCAGCGCCATCGCATGGTGGGGTGCCCGTTACAAGCTGCGGCTCCCCTACAATGAGGCGACCGCACGCCATCTCATCTTCAGGACCCTCGCGGGCCTTCCTGCCGCCTTGGTCGATGCGGCGCTCGAGCGGTTCTATTCCGAGGTGGTCGTTGCGCATGTCTTCGAGGATGCCCGTCGCGAGATCATGGGGTATGCGGGGCAGGGAATCTCCATCGTCATCGCCTCGGCTTCGTTCGTGCCCATCGTCCGTGCGGCTGCAGCCGACCTCGGGGCGGAAGCGCAGCTCTCGACCGAGATGGAGTCTGCTGACGGATGCTACACCGGGAGGGTTCTGGGAGTGCCCGTCCAGGGTACCGACAAACGCGATGCATTCGTCAGATATGCCGACAACAGCTGCGGGACCGGCAACTGGCGCCTGGTCGCTGCATATGGCGACCATCGCAGCGACGAGCCCCTGCTCGAGCTCGCGGAGCGGCCCGTCGCCGTCAATCCCGACCGGCATCTCATGCACATCGCACGGGAAAGGGGCTGGGAGACCAGGGAGTGGCGTCGCGTTCTCTCCTGAGTCCATCAAGCAGGTCAGAATGCATCGTCGCGCCGTCTACCAGCGCTTCTGTTGGCCTGGAAGCCTGCGCTGCTTGCCCCATTGGTCGGAAAAGCGCGACGGATATGCTACCGTTTCGCTTCATCCGGAACAATCGGGCCGATCGTTGGCTATAATGCCGTATTCCATTCCTCGGGGCGAATTGGAGGGATCATGGAGATTTCCAGGCGTGCTGACTATGCCATCCGTATGGTGACCGCCCTTGCGGCAACCGAGGGCCAACCGCGTTCCGTCCGTATCGTGGCAGAGGAAAACGACATCCCCTATGCGTTCGCGCGCAGCATCCAGCATGATCTGGGCAGCGCTGGTTTCATTCTCTCGCGTCGAGGGGTGAATGGGGGTATGGTGCTGACCGAGAAGGGGCGCAACCTCACCTTGCTCGAGCTCGTGGAGTCCGTGCAGGGCACTCTCAGCATCGCGGTTTGTGCCCGTGAGGACAACTGGTGCCCCCATGAGGCGAACTGCTCGTTCCATAGGGTCTGGAAGAGCATCGACCGTATCGTCCGCAATTTCCTTGCCTCGGTGACCGTCGCCCAGGTCGCCTCGGGGATGATGCCGCATCTTGCAGCTGCGGACATCATGGAGTTCGGCGCGGGGTCGGATATGGATGCAGGCGAGTCGGCCCAGGGCGTGCCTCCTGCCGACATGCAGTCTCCGGATGACTGTCCGCTCGCATGAGGAACGCCACTGTCACGGACCTTCCCGATGAGGAGCAGCTCTCTGCTTTCCGCGCCCACGTCTGGACTCGTGGGCGCGAGTTGTTCCGTACGCTTCCCTGGCGCGATTCGCGTGACCCCTATGAGGTGCTCGTTTCCGAGGTCATGCTCCAGCAGACGCAGGTGAAGCGTGTCCTCGGATATTGGCCGCGTTTCCTCGTGGCGTTCCCGACGCTCGATGCGCTTGCTGCCGCACCAACCCCCCTTGTGCTCGAGCATTGGCAGGGACTTGGGTACAACCGTCGGGCGCTGGCGCTCAAGCGCACGGCGGAGACCTGTGCGGAGCGATATGGGGGATACCTCCCGGTCGACCATGGTGAACTTGTCGCGCTTCCAGGTATCGGCCCCGCGACGGCTGCAGGGGTCCGTGTCTTCGCGCACGGCCTGCCCGATATCTACCTTGAAACCAATGTTCGGACGGTCGTGCTCCATGAGCTGTTCCCCGATGAGGAGGATGTGCCGGACCGCGCCATCGTTCCCGTGCTCGAAGCGACCTGCGATGAGGCCGATCCGCGTGGATGGTATTACGCGCTCCTCGACTATGGCGCCCATCTCAAGTCCATCTTGCCCAATCCTTCGCGTCGGAGCCGCCATCATGCGCGGCAGAGCACATTCGAGGGGTCGCATCGTCAGAAACGCGCCTGGCTGCTTCGGGAGCTTCTGGCGGGACCTGCCCCTGCGGACGAGCTGACATCGCGTCTCGCCTCAGCGGAATGCAAGGCGGGCAGGGCGGCACCGGGCATGGCGCAGGTGGAGGACATCCTGGTCGAGCTTGCTTCCGAGCATTT
>OMSY01000117.1 GCA_900313875.1 uncultured Actinomycetes bacterium | reverse complement strand
CCGGGCTTCACGGTCAGGATGGTCTGCGGTTCGAGATGGTGGTTCCTGCTGCCGATGCGCAGGCGACCCGTGCCGGAGACCACCGTGTACTGCTCGACGACATCGTTGCGGGAGGTGCGCGGTGTCGCCGCCCCGCGGGAGACCTCCACCCGATAGGCGCTGAACAGCTGCTCGCGGCGCAGCTTCTCTACCTTGCCCCAGGAAAACCAGCTCACCGGGGCCTCCTGCAGCTCGGGCGTCTGCCTGCGCTTGAGGTCGTCGACCAGCAGGTCGAAGCGGTCGAGCTCGTCCTTATGCGCGATGAGGGTGACGTCATCGGCATCGACCACGAGCAGGTCCTTGGTCCCCAGGGCGGCGACCAGGCGCGACCCTGCGTACACCGTCGTCCCCTCGGCGAGCTCGGCACAGGAGTTGCCGGTGAGGCGGTTGCCGTTCGCATCAGGACTCGCGAGCTCGTCGATGGCCTCGAGTGAGGAGATATCCTGCCAGGCGAGGGAGCTCGCGACCACGACCAGCTGCTCGGAGGCTTCGAGGACGCCTTCCTCCAGGCTGATGGCGGGCAGGGTGGAGATGACGTCCAGGGCATCGGGACGGGTCCAATGGGGTCGTCCGAGTGACGCGAGGAACCCGGCCACGTCGGATATGCGCGCGATATCGCTCGCCGGTGCGGGCAGGTCGTGCCTTGCATGGACCTCCCCGAGCAGGACGCTCGCCCGCATGAGGGATATCCCCGAATACCAATGGGTGCGGGGGTTCTGCAGCCGGGCGAGCAGGCTTCCCTTGGGATGCATGGTGAATTCCGCGACCCGGAAGACCCCGTCGATGTCGGGCAGGGGGGTGGCTTGGCGGATGAACCCATGACGCGAGACCGTCATGCCAGGGGTCGGTGGCACGCCGATGAGCGCGATGTGCCCCTTTTCGGCTGCCTGATAGGCATGCAGGACCGCAGCTTCCCAGATCTCGTCACCTGCGAACCGGATGCCGGAGCGCAGCACGAGGATGCAGGCCAGGGGGTCGGCCAGCTTGAGGTCGGCCGCGATGAGCGCGAGGGGGAGGGCGGATCGGCCGGTCGTCGGCACGCCGACCAGGTCGATCCTGTCGGATGCGAACATGCCGCGTGCAGGCTTTCCCGCGTCCGGTTCGCCCGCATCGTCATCCGCGTCCGCGATGAGATGGTCGCGGTAGGTCTCCACCATGCGTGGGGAGCAGATGATATGGACGGGTGCGTCCGTCAGGGGAAGACAGCTCGACACCATGCGGGCAAGCAGGCTCGCCTCGTCGCCCTGTACCGTGACCAGGTCACGGGGCGAACCCTGGCGCGTGAGCGGCCAGAGGTCGTATGGGGCATCATCGCAGATGATGACGACATGGAGATGAGGATAGGCGCTGGCCATGGTCTTGTGAAACCTCCGTGCTTCCGTTTCCCACGATGTCCTGGAAGGGTCCGTACGCCGGATGCGAAGGCATCCATGCAGCATAACCGTGCCGGGAAGCGCTGCTCCCTGTTGGTGATGGAGTTGGTGATAGTATAGCTGTTGTCAGAACTGCCACAAGTTGCGAGGGGTTCCAACGACCCTGCGGCGGGAGGGAGCCGGGCTTGGCGATACGCATTCTTCCGAGTGTACGCGGCTACAAAGGGGAGTACCTCAAGGCCGACCTCATGGCGGGGCTGGTCATCGCCGCGCTCTCCATCCCGATCTCGATGGGCTATGCCTCGGTCGCGGGGCTGCCCCCCGTCTACGGTCTGTACGGGTCCATCGTCCCCACGATCGTCTACTCGCTGTTCGCAAGCTCCCCGCAGGTCCTCTTCGGGGTCGATGCGGCTGCTGCCGCCATCACCGGGTCGGTGCTTGCCACGGCGGGGATAGCAGCGGGTTCGCAGGATGCGATCCTCTTCGTGCCGCTGTTGGCGCTTCTCTCGGGACTCATGCTCGTGGTGTTCTCGTTCGCCCGCATCGGCAAGCTCATGAGCTTCGTCTCCCAGCCGGTCATGGGCGGCTTCATCTCGGGCGTGGGGTTCTCCCTCATGGCGATGCAGATCCCGAAGATGATGGGTCTTCCCATCACCCCGAGCGAGGAGATCATCACCAACGTCATCCTCATCGTCCAGAACGCCTGGCAGGTCAACTGGATAGCCGTCGGTCTCGCCGCGGCGTCGATCGCCGTCATCCTCTTCGCGCGCAGATTCTACCCCAAGGTGCCGATGCCCCTGTTCGTGCTCATCATGTCCATCTTCGTCATGATGTCGGGCGAGCTCGAGAACCGCGGCGTCAAGGTGATGGGCACCGTCCAATCGGGTTTGCCCGCCCTGCACCTCCCGCTGGTCGCCCCTGACCAGCTCGCCGTCATCGGTGGCTATGGCAACCTCTTCTACTACGCCTTCCTCGTCGCGGTCGTCATCATGACCGAGTCGCTCCTCGCATCGAACAGCTTCTCGTTGAAGAACGACTACAAGCTCGATGACAACCAGGAGCTCCTCGCGTTCGGTCTCGCCAACGCGGCTTCCTCCTTCGTCGGCTCGACGCCCACGTCGGCGAGCGTCTCCCGTACCGCGGCATCCGACAACTTCGGCGGCAAGACGCAGCTTGCCCCCATCATCTCGGCCGTCATCATGATCGGCGTGCTCTTCCTCACGCCGCTGCTCTACCATCTGCCCATGCCCGTGTTGTCCGCCATCGTGTTCTGTGCGCTCACGACGGTGGTCGAATGGGACCTTGCGAAGCACCTTCGCAAGAAGCGTCGCAACGAGTACCTCATCTTCCTCGCCTCATGCCTCGGTGTTCTCTTCTTCGGCATCATCCCGGGTGTGATCATCGGTGTGGTGCTCTCGTTCTTCGCGATGCTGCGTCTGGCCGCCGGCCCCCCGCGCAGCCTCATCGGGACGATGGAGGGTCAGCAGGGCTACTTCGCGCTCACCCGTTTCCCCGAGGCCAAGTCCATCCCCGGTGTGGTCATGTACCGCTTCTCGGCGGCTCTGTCGTTTGCCAACGCGCGCGTCTTCTGCAATGACGTCGAGGATGCCTTCGGTCCCGACATCCGCCTCGTCATCATCGATGCGAGCGGTATCGGCGCCATCGACTTCACGGCGGTGGACCGTCTGGACAAGCTCGCCCGCAAGATCGAGGCCACGGGTGCACGCCTGTACTTCGCCAACCAGATCCCCTCGGTCAACGACGAACTCAAGCGCATGGGGCTCGAGCGCATCACGCAGAAGCCGGGCAAGAGCCGCGAGATCGAGGACGTGCTCGCGGAGTTCGGCATCGAACCCTATCCCGGTGTCGCGGCAGATGACTTCAAGATGATGAAAGCCCAGCTGCACTGCAGCTTCCTGAAGGACACGGATGCCTGCGACTTCATCGTGCGCCGTCATATGAAATCCGGGACACCGGGGGCACAGCCCATGATGCCGGGGACTGCGGCCTCGGGGACGCGGCCTGATGCGGCGGATGCGCCTCGGGCGGTGGCCAGCGTGGACGGGCGTCCGCACTCCGG
>OMSY01000200.1 GCA_900313875.1 uncultured Actinomycetes bacterium | reverse complement strand
CTGTCCCACCCCACTCCGGGAGCAAGGCAACGGACCCGATGCAGGATGCATCGGGTCCGTCTTCTCGCGTTTCTGTCGGATGCGGCTACTCCGCCGCCTCCTCCTCGGTCTCGGCTTCGGCTTCCTCGGCCTCTTCCTCTGCCTCGACTACCTCGTCAGCTGCAGGCTCTTCCTCCGCAGCCTCCTCTGCCTCTGCCTCTACCTCGTCGGCCTCGGCGGCTTCATCGACAGCCTCTTCAGCCTCTGCCGGCTTCTCGGCCTTGGGTGCCGGTGCGGCTGCAGGCTTCTTCTCAGCCTTCTTCTCCTTGGGCTGCACGGGCTCGGTCACGAGCTCCATGATGACCACGCGTGCAGCATCGCCCTTGCGGGTACCGAGCTTCATGATGCGGGTGTAGCCGCCCTGGCGGTCTGCCCAAAGACCCTGCTCGACCTTCTCGAAGACCTCGCGTACGATCTCCTTGTCGTTGAGCTTGTTCATGGCAAGACGCCTGGAATGGACATCGCCCTTCTTCGCCCAGGTGATGACCCTGTCGACGTCGCCGCGGATCTCCTTGGCGCGCTCCTCGGTGGTCTTGATGCGGTCATGCTCGAACAGAGCGGTGACCAGGCTCTTCTTCATGGCCTTGGTGTGGCTCGAGTCCGTCCCGAGCTTGCGGCCCTTCTTATAGTGTCTCATGGTGATCTGTCTCCTGTTACTGCTTGAGGTTCAAGCCCATCGACTGAAGCTTGTCCTTGACCTCTTCAATCGATTTGGCGCCGAAGTTGCGGATGTTGAGCAAGTCGTTCTCAGAGAACTCGACCAGCTGGCGCACCGAATGGATGCCGGCACGCTTCAGGCAGTTGTACGAGCGCACGGAGAGGTCGAGGTCCTCGACCTGCTTCTCGAGCTCGGTGTTCTGCGTGGGACCCTCGGGAGCGAAGATGCTCGGGGACTCCACGGGCTCCTCGCCCTCGTTGAGCGTGAGGAATGCCTTCATATGCTGGTTGATGATGTTCGCCGCCTGACAGACCGCATCCGTCGGTGCGATCGACCTGTTCGTCTCGACCTCGAGGACGAGACGGTCATAGTCGGTGCGCTGGCCGACACGGCAGTCGGTGACGTCCATGGTGCAGCGGCGCACAGGCGAGAACAGGGAGTCGATGGGGATGACGCCGATGGCATCTTCCGCACGCTTGTTGCGCTCGGCGGACACGTAGCCGCGACCGATGCCGATGCGCATCGTCATCTCGAGCCTCCCACCTTCGGCAAGGGTCGCGATGACATGCTCCGGATTCACGAGAACGAACTCGGCGGGCACTTCGATATCCGCGCCGGTGACCACGCACGGCCCGACGGCCGAGATCGTGGCAACCGCTTCCTCGCCCGTGCCCATGGGCGAGAAGACCAGGCCTTTGATGTTGAGGACGATGTCCGTGACATCCTCGACGATGCCATCGGCAGCCGTGAACTCATGCTGGACGCCCTCGATGCTGATAGCCGTGACGGCCGCACCGTCCAAAGAGGACAGCAGGACACGACGCATGCAGTTTCCCAAGGTGTAACCATAGCCACGCTCAAGCGGCTCGACGGAATAACGCGCAAGCGACTCGTCAATCTTCTCGATCGTGACTTGGGGCCTCATGAACTCCGTCATTTGAAACCAGCCTCCTTGGTCCGTTGGCTACTACTTCGAATAGAGCTCGACGATGAGCTGCTCGTTGACGTCCGTGGTGATCTGCTCACGCGTCGGAAGCGCAAGCACGGAACCCTGCAGCTTCTCGATGTCGACCTCGAGCCAGCCCGGAACCTCGATGCGCTCGGAGGAAATCAGTGCGGTCTTGATGACGAGCATGTCCTTCGCCTTCGGCGCGACGGAGATGACGTCGCCCTCGCGTACGCGGAAGGAGGGGATGTCGACGCGGCGACCGTTGACATGGATGTGCCCATGACGTACCTGCTGGCGAGCCTCATCGCGGGACTTGGCGAAACCCAGACGGTACACGACGTTGTCAAGACGGGACTCGAGGATGCGAAGGAGATTCTCACCCGTGATGCCCTGCTGACGGTTGGCGATCTCATAATAGTGATGGAACTGCTTCTCGAGCAGACCATAGATACGCTTGGTCTTCTGCTTCTCACGCAGCTGCGTGCGGTACTCGGACTCCTTGATGCGCTTGTGTCCGGCCTCACCCGCAGGATAGGGACGACGCTCCATCGCACACTTCTCGGTGTAGCAGCGATCCCCCTTCAAGAACAGCTTGGAACCTTCACGGCGGCACAGCCTGCAGTCCGCCCCGGTATAACGTGCCATAGTTCTTCGACCTTTCTGTTACACGCGACGACGCTTGCGCTGACGGCAACCGTTGTGCGGGATGGGTGTGCAGTCCTGGATGCTCGCGATCTCGAGACCAGCGGCCTGGAGCGAGCGGATGGCGGTCTCACGACCGGAGCCCGGTCCCTTGACGAAGACCGCGACCTTGCGCAGGCCATGCTCCTGTGCCGTCTTGGCAGCGGCCTCGGCGGCCATCTGCGCAGCGAACGGCGTGGACTTGCGCGAACCCTTGAAACCGACCGTACCGGCGGACTGCCAGGAGATGACGTTGCCCTGGGGGTCCGTGATGCTCACGATCGTGTTGTTGAACGTGCTCTTGATGTGCGCCTGACCGTTCGCGATGTTCTTGCGCTCGGAACGCTTGACGCGCGTACGTACGTTTTTCTTTGCCATCTGTGCGAACGCCCCCTATTTCTTTCCACCGATCTGCTTGCGCGGACCCTTGCGCGTGCGAGCATTGGTATGCGTGCGCTGTCCACGAACAGGCAGACCCCTGCGATGACGGAGGCCGCGATAGCAGCCGATCTCCATGAGGCGCTTGATGTTCTGCGACTCGACACGGCGCAGGTCACCCTCTACATGGAGGTTGGTATCGATGTACTCACGAAGCTTGGAGACCTCTTCGTCGGTGAGGTCGTTGCAGCGGGTGTCGGGGTTGACGCCCGTCGCCTCGATGATTTTCGTGGCCGTGGTACGGCCGATTCCATAGATGTAAGTCAGACCGATTTCGACGCGCTTGTCACGCGGAAGGTCGACACCAGAGATACGGGCCAACGTATACTCCTCTCAGCTAGCCCTGACGCTGCTTATGGCGCGGGTTCTCGCAGATCACGAGCACCTTGCCATGGCGCCGGATAATCTTGCACTTGTCACACATCTTCTTGACCGAAGGACGTACCTTCATCTCGATTCCTTTCGGTAGCTCCACTGTATGTCCACGCCCAGCCGCAGGCGCCTGATTTTCCCACTTGAACGGTATACATTGCATACCCTCGCGCGCCACAGAGCGCACGAAACCGCTCCCTCACGGGCGCGGCAATCCGCTGCACGGCGAAACCGCACCATAACACAGCACGGCCACCCCATGCAAAGATATCTACTTGTACCGATACGTGATACGACCCCTGGTGAGGTCGTACGGCGACAACTCGACGGTGACGTGGTCGCCGGGAAGGATACGGATATAGTGCATGCGCATCTTACCGGAGATATGCGCGAGCACCGTATGCCCGTTCTCCAACTCGACACGGAACATCGCGTTGGGCAACGGCTCGATGACCTTCCCCTCAAGCTCTATAGCTGATTCCTGTTTGGTCAAAACAACACTTTCTGCTCAGATTACAAAGAGGCAATTGGACATGATACTGCATGACCAACCACATGCCACCCCTCAATCGGTGAAAAACAGCACACACCGCACGAAGGAGCCGTACAGGCCGTTGACCTGCAGGAACCGGCCGCTTCTCACAGGGACCCACGATGCAGGCAACGATGGAAGCGCCTGTCGTCCCCCGATGGCGCATGATGCTGCGGCATCTTGGTGGGACCGATCACCCCGGCAAGCCGTTCATTCCCTGGTGAGAACGACCGGACCATCCCCCGTGACGGCGACCGTATGCTCGAAATGGGCACTTGGCCTCGCATCGTCCGTGACGACGGTCCATCGGTCCTCCAGGATATGGACGTGCTTGGTCCCCATGTTGACGATCGGCTCGATGGCGAGGACGAGCCCTTCCTCGAGCATGATGCCCTCCCCCTCGCGACCGAAGTTGGGAACACTGGGCTCCTCATGCATCGCCCGCCCGATTCCATGACCGGTGTATTGGCGGACGACGCTGTAACCCCCAGCTTCGGCGATGGACTGCACCGCGAACCCGATGTCCCTGATGTGGTTGCCGCAGACAGCCTGCCCGATACCCGCCCAGAGGGCGCGCTCGACCGTATCGAGCAGCCTCTGGATGCCAGGTGCGACCGCACCGACGGTGAACGTATGGGCATTGTCCCCCACCCAACCGTCGACGATGGCTCCCGTGTCGATGGAAACGATGTCCCCTTCCTTCAGAACGACATCACCGGAGGGAATCCCATGGACGACCTGTTCGTTCACGCTGGCGCAGATGGAACATGGGAACCCGCCATAACCCTTGAAGGCGGGGACCCCGCCCTCGGCACGGATGAACTCCTCTACGCACCCGTCGATCTCCAACGTCGTGATGCCGGGGCGCACGAGCCCACCCGCCAGCTTCAACGCACGCGCGCTGAGCTGACCCGCCGCTTTCATGGCCTCGATCTCACCTGGGGACTTGAGGTGGGGTTTCCGTTCCTTCACGAACCTGAACCTCGTCATGGGATCACGACACCTGTCCTCTCACATGGTCGAAACGTCATCGGCGGGGCGGGAAAGGCCGCTCCGGGGCCAGTGTGCCACCTCGGGAACAGCGTACCATCAGCACCATCCCGCATCCTGCCCGGAGCGCACCGCAAACGCAACCTCGTCCAAACCTCTTCCACAAGGAACCCCAGCATACAGGAAGGCGGGCGTTCCCGCCCGCCTTCAAGACCTATCATCTATGACGGCGACGCTTAGACTCCGAGAGCCTCCTTGACGGATGCGTAGACATCCTCAGGTGCGCGGTCGCCATCGATCTCCTTCAAGAGGTTCTTGCCCTTGTAGTAGTCGATGAGGGGAGCAGTGGACTTCTCGTAGACATCGAGACGGTTGCGGACGGTGGCCTCGTTGTCGTCATCGCGCTGATACATCTCGCCACCGCACTTGGGGCAGGAAGCATCCGCGACGTTGCCGATGTGACCGCAGCTGCGGCACATACGACGGGAGGTCAGGCGCTTCACGATGACCTCGAAGTCGACGTCGATGGCGACGGCAGCGTCGATCTCGCGACCCATGTCCGACAGCGCCCCATCGAGGGCAACGGCCTGCACGGTGGTACGGGGGAACCCGTCGAGGATGAAACCCTTCTGGGCATCGGGCTCCTGCAGACGGTCCTTGACGAGACCGATGACGACGGAATCCGGAACGAGGTCGCCGGCATCCATGTACTTCTTGGCCTCGAGACCAAGCGGGGTACCCGCCTTGACCGCAGCGCGGAGGATATCACCGGTGGAGATATGGGCGATGCCGAACTCCTCGATGAGCTTGTCGGCCTGCGTGCCCTTACCGGCACCCGGAGCACCAAGCAATACGATGTTCATGTTTCAGCCTTTCTCGAATACCACCGGGATGGTCACCCATCCCGGTGGTCCATGTCTACTTGAAGAACCCTTCGTAATGATGCATCTTGAGCTGGCTCTCGACCTTGGTCATGGTGTCGAGCGCGACACCGACCATGATGAGGATGGAAGTGCCACCGAATGCCTTGATCAGCTCGTTGCTCGTGAAGCTGAACAGGATCGAGGGCACGACCGCAATCAGGCCGATGAAGATGCCGCCCGGAAGCGTGATACGCGTGAGGACGTTGGAGATGTAGTTCGCCGTGGCCTTGCCGGGACGGACACCCGGGATGAAGCCACCCTGCTTGCGCAGGTTGTCCGCCGTATCCTCGGGGTTGAACACCATCGCCGTGTAGAAGTACGAGAAGAACACGATGAGGGTGAACATGAGGATCCAGTTGGCCCAACCGGTCGACAGTGCGTTCGCGACCGACTGCATCCAGCGCACATCCGAGAAGAACGAGGCGATCTGCGCTGGGAAGTAGATGAGGGCGGAGGCGAAGATGATGGGAATGACGCCTGCGGCGCTCACCTTGAACGGGATGTAGGTCGACTGCCCGCCCATGACCTTGCGGCCGACGACGCGCTTGGCGTACTGCACGGGAATCCGGCGCTGCGCACGCTCGATGGCGACGATCGCCGGGATGACGGCGAGCACGCACAGGATGATGAGCACCGTGACGGCGATACCGTTGGTGGAGAGCTCGAGCGAGCTGGCGATGGCCGGTGGGAACCCGGCGACGACGTTGGCGAAGATGATGAGCGACATGCCGTTGCCCACACCGCGCTGCGTGATGAGCTCGCCCATCCACATGATGAACCCCGTACCCGCTACGAGCACGATGATGATGACGACATAGGTGAACCACACACCCGGAAGCCCCTCACCCGAGAACGTCACACCGTAACCGGAGGTCTTGTTCGTGAACAAGGCCAGGTAACCGATGGCGTTGATGAACGCGAGCACGAGCGTGAGGTAACGCGTGAGCTGCGTGATCCTGCGCTGCCCCGCCTCACCGGACTTCGCAAGACGCTCGAGCGACGGGATGACGCCCTGCATCAGCTGCAGGATGATCTGCGCGGTGATGTAGGGCATGATGCCGAGCGAGAAGACCGAGAAGTACGACAGGGCACCGCCGGAGAACAGGTTCATGAGCGCCATGGCACCGGAGGCATCCTTGAACTGATCGACCAGGGCGCTGTAGGGAACGCCGGGCACCGGGATGTAGGACCCGATGCGGTACAGGACGATCATCGAGAGGGTGAAGAGGATCTTCTTCCTCAGCTCAGGTACACGGAACGCGTTGGCAAGTGCTTTCAGCACTGGGTCTCGACCGTCCCTCCTGCCGCCTCGATCTTGGCTTTGGCAGATGCAGAGGTCTTGTCCAGCTTGATGGTGAGGGCCTTGCTGACCTCGCCACCGCCAAGGAGCTTGACGAGTGCGTCATCGTGCTTGATGATGCCCTTCTCGACCAATGCGGCGTGATCTACCACGTCACCAGCCTCGAACTTCTCCTCGAGACGACCGACGTTGACCGGCACGTACTCGGTACGGTTGATGTTACGGAACCCGGGCAGCTTGGGAAGACGCATGTACAGCGGGGTCTGACCACCCTCGAATCCAGGTGCCTTGGTGCCACCCGCACGCGAGGCCTGACCCTTGTGACCACGTGTCGACACGCCACCACGGCCGGAGCCGTGACCACGACCGACGCGCTTGCTCTTCTTGCGCGAACCCTCTGCAGGCCGAAGATCGTTCAATTCCATGGTTGTTCCACACTCCTTTGCACGCACATGCATCCTCTCATGCATGACCGGCCGCTCGCCGCCGGCAGACTACCAGGGGGCAGCCCCGTCGGGCCGCCCCTCCTTGATTCACGTTCAGTCGATCTCCTCGACCTCGACGAGATGCTTCACCTTGAACAGCATCCCGCGGACGGCCGGGTTGTCGACCTGCTCGACGGTCTGGTGCATCTTGTGGATGCCCAGCGCCCTGAGTGTCCTACCCTGGTCTGCAGGACAGGAGACCGAGCTGCGGACCTGGGTGACGCGAAGCGTCTTCTTGCGATCAGTCATCGTTAGCGCTCCTTCCCGACGAACATCTCGGAGACGGAGATGCCACGGCGCTCTGCAACATCCTCAGGGCTGGAAAGGGACTTGAGGCCTGCTGCGGTGGCCTTGACGATGTTCATCTGGTTGTCCGTGCCCAGGGACTTGGAGAGCACGTTGGAGATACCGGCGAGCTCGAGCACGGCACGAGCGGCACCGCCGGCGATGACGCCGGTACCCTCGACAGCCGGCTTCAGCATGACGCGGCCAGCACCGAACTCACCCATGACCTCATGGGGAATCGACCCATCGGCGGTGATGGGGACCTTGAACATGTTCTTCTTGGCTTCCTCGATGCCCTTCCTGATGGCGATGGGCACTTCCTTGGACTTGCCCATACCGATACCGACGTTGCCCTTGCCGTCACCGACGACCATGAGAGCGGTCAGAGAGAGGCGGCGGCCACCCTTGGCGACCTTGGACACGCGGTTGATGTAGACGACACGCTCCTGAAGCTCAGGGGCCTGCTGTTGTTCTCTTTCACGACGAGGCATGAACTACACCCTCCCCTAAAACTTGATTCCGGCGCTGCGTGCGCCATCTGCCAATGCCTTGATGCGACCATGGTAGAGATGACCACCGCGGTCGAATACGACTTCCTCGATACCTGCGTCCTTGAGGCGGTTGCCGATGAGCTCGCCGACTGCCTCGGCGCCCTCGATGTTGCAGCCCTTCTTGCCGGCGGCCTTGAACTCGGGGTCGAGGGAGGAAGCGGAGCACAGGGTCTTGCCTGCGACGTCATCGATGACCTGGACGTAGATGTGCGCATCGCTGCGCGTGACCCTCATGCGGGGACGCTCGGCGGTACCGCTGATCTTCGCGCGGACACGGCGCTTGCGGCGGGCGTGCCTGGCCTGTTTCGCCTTGAGCTTTTCCATTTGGATTACCTACTCCTTAGTAACATGAGCGCATGCTCTGGTTTGCAAGTTCCCGTCGGCTCTTAGCCTTCAGCTGCGCCAGCAGCCTTGCCGAGCTTGCGACGTACGTACTCGCCCTCATAGCGGATGCCCTTGCCCTTGTACGGCTCGGGGGGACGCTGCTCACGGATCTCGGCGGCCATCTGGCCCACGACCTGCTTGTCGATGCCCTTGACCGTGATGTGCGTGGCATCGGGGACCTCGAACGTGATGCCTTCGCGCGGCTCGATGTTGACGGGGTGAGAGTAACCCACCTGCAGCTCGAGGGTCTTGCCCTTGAGAGCTGCACGGTAGCCGACGCCCTGGATCTCGAGCTTCTTCTCGAAACCCTCGGAGACGCCCACTACCATGTTATGGATGAGCGAGCGGGTCAGCCCATGGAGGCTGCGAGCCTCGCGTTCATCGTTGGCACGGGTGATGATGATCTCCTCACCCTCCTGCTTGATGGTCATGAGCGGGCTGAACTCACCGGAGAGTTCGCCCATCTTGCCCTTCACGGATACCTTGGTGCCGTCGATCTTGACCTCTACACCAGCCGGGACCGGGATAGGCATCTTACCGATACGTGACACGGTTGTCTCCTTCCTTCCCAGTTACCAGATGTAAGCGATTACCTCGCCACCAACACCTTGGTTGCGGGCATCGCGGTCGGTCATGACACCATGCGAGGTGGAGATCACGGCGACGCCGAGGCCTCCGAGAACGCGCGGCAGCTCGTCCTTGCCAGCGTAGATACGCAGACCGGGCTTGCTGATACGGCGCAGACCACGGATGATCTTCTGCCTCTTGGGACCATACTTGAGCGTGATGGTCAGGGTGTCCTGCGGCTCGGTCTTCTCCACGTCGTAGTCGAGGATGTAACCCTCCTCCTTCATGACGCGGGCGATCTCGACCAGCTTCTTGCTCGACGGCATGGATACCGTCTCCTTGTTCGCGGAGTTTGCGTTACGTATGCGCGTGAGCATATCCGCGATGGAATCAGTGGTGCTCATGTTTTCTCCTTTGTCCTTGATGAACCTCGT
>OMSY01000025.1 GCA_900313875.1 uncultured Actinomycetes bacterium | reverse complement strand
TATGGAATCGACAAGGCAGCATGCAGTCAGTGCATCTATGATGCGATGATGAACGAAGTGCCGATCGAGGACCTTATCATCAAGACATGCGGACAGAACGTATGGATCGTACCTGCAACCATCAACCTGACCGGTGCGGAAATCGAGCTTGTCGAGGAGCTTGAACGCGAGCTGAGACTTCTCAAGGTTCTCGGTGAAGTGCGTTATAAGTATGATTATGTGCTGATCGATTGCCCGCCCTCATTGGGGTTGCTGACCATCAATGCGCTGACCGCAGCCGACCAGATCCTCATCCCCATCCAGAGTGAGTTCTATGCGTTGGAAGGCGTGTCAAAACTTCTTGATACGGTGAAAATTGTCAAAAGCTCGCTGAACCCCGATCTCGAGATCTTCGGTGTGCTTCTGACCATGTATGACAAGAGGACGACACTGGCAAAACAGGTGCATGATGAAGTGAGGAACTATTTCGGCGAGAAGACATTCGACGTGTGCATTCCACGAACGGTGAAACTATCGGAGGCGCCAGGATTCGGGGTCCCCATCACGTATTATGCGTCGATGAACAAGGGTGCGGTCGCCTATAGGAAGCTTGCAAAGGAAGTGATCAGCCGTGGCTAAAGGCGGGCTAGGAAAAGGACTGACTTCGTTGATGGCTGATGCTGCGGTCGAATCGGGAAGCAACAGCATGCTCTCCGAGCTTCCCATCAAGAGTATCAAGCCCAACCCGAATCAGCCGCGAAAGGATTTCGACGAGGAGGGCATCAAGGAGCTCGCCGATTCAATCAAGAAAGAAGGGCTTCTGCAGCCCATCGTCGTACGTCCAGAAGGCAAGGGATACCAGATCATCGCCGGCGAACGGCGTTGGCAAGCTTGCAAGACCTTGGGAATGAAGACCATCCCCGCGAGGATCATGTCAGTTGACACGGTCGAGACGCTGAAGCTTGCATTGATAGAGAACCTCCAGCGCACCAATCTCAATCCCATTGAAGAGGCAAAGGGATTCGAAAGCCTGATCGCTGCTTCGGGAATGACGCAGACCGAACTTGCGGAAGCGGTGAGCAAGTCCAGGGCGAGCATTGCGAACGCACTCAGGTTGCTCGACCTTCCAGCTGTGGTCATCGAGATGTTGTATGAGAGCAAGCTCACAGCGGGCCACGGAAGAGCCATTCTCTCGGTTGCAGATGATGACAAGCGCATAGACCTGGCGAACAGGGTCGTCAAGGAAGGGTTGTCGGTGCGTGAGACCGAAGCCCTGGCAAGGCTATTCTCGGCGGGTAGGACCGAACAGGTGCGAAATCCGCCGCTACCCCAATCGTATAAGAAAGTGGCTCATCAGCTCAGGAAAACCCTCGACACCAACGTGCGCATCAAGAACTCGAGAGGGCGCAACCGTATAGAGATCGAGTTCAGGGACGAAGAAGACCTTGAACGGATTTTCGACCTGATCAACCGATAGGCCTCGAGCAGCGGCAAGGACGGATGTGGTGGACGTGAACATAGGGAAAACACCGCAAAAGGGGATTGTGCACAGGATATTCGGCTCCATAACAGGCATGGCATGCACCGCCATCGCGATGTCGATCTTCGTGCGTTCCAACAGCATGCTCAAGCAACGTGTCTACGACCAGTTTTCCCTGATTCTCGACAGCACCGAGAAGCTTGTAACCTGGTATGCAGGTCGTGTCGAACGAAAGACCAGCGATACAGCTGCTCCATTCAGCCCGGAAAGACTTGAGGATGAGTGGGATGACGTCGAGAACAGGTTGCGTACATGATGCTGTTCTTTGGCGAGGCGGAAATCCGGCCCTCGTTCCGTTCGAACGGAACGAGGGCCGGATCTTTCTTGCAGCGATTGACTACTTGCTCGCCGAAGCTTGTTTGAGCTGCCCACAGGCGCCGCAGATATCACTTCCGCGCGAATTGCGGATCGAGACTTCGATTCCCGTGCGCCCAAGCGCGGTGGCGAACTCTTCGGCTCTTTCGCGGGTGCTTGGCTTGAGGCCGGTCCCCGAGACGGTGTTGAGTGGGATGAGGTTGACATGGCAGAGCATGTTCTTGCAGAATTCCACGAGGGCTTCCAATTCCTCATCCGTGTCGTTCTGCCCCGCGATGAGCGCATATTCGAACGAAGGACGCCGTCTCGTCTTCTCGCCATATGCTGCAACCGAGTCATGTAGACGATCGAGGGTGTAGTTCCTGACACCGGGCATGAGCCGGTTCCGTGTCTTCTGAACGGCGGAATGGAGCGATATGGCCAAGGTGAATTGCTCTGGTTCGGCAGCGAACCTGCGGATCATGGGCAGGATACCGCAAGTCGAAACGGTGAGATGGCGCGCACCGATGTTGAATCCGTCCGGTGAGTTGAGGAAACGCAGCGCGCCAAGCACGCTATCATAGTTCATGAACGGTTCACCCTGTCCCATGGTGACCACATTCGTGGGGCGTTCGCCGAAATCATCTGCCACGATGCGGACCTGGTCGCATATCTCGCCTGGAGCAAGGGAGCGGATGAGGCCGAGCTTGCCTGTCGCGCAGAACGCACAGCCCATGTTGCAGCCAGCTTGGGTCGAGACGCAGACGGTGAGCCGGTGGTTGGACGGGATGCCGACCGTCTCGACCGAGGTGCCGTCCGCGAAGCGTACCAGGTATTTGCGAGATCCATCCTTGGAGACCAGACGCTCTTCCAGCTCAGGCACAAACAGCGGATACCGCGCTGCAAGCTCATCCCGCAGCGCGGCGGGCAGGTTGGTCATCTCATCATAGGAATGCGCGCCTTTCGCATATATCCATTGTATGAGCTGCTTTGCGCGGAACGCAGGTTGTCCAAGGTCCTTCATGAGGGCGATGATACCTTGCTCGTCGAAGGCCTTGATACCTGCTATCTCGCTCGTCGTGCGCTCCATCAAACCACTCCGTTGCTAGTCCAGGTTGTCCTTTGCGGCCAGATAGCCCTTCTTGTGCTGTCCCTCGAAGCGGGCGAGCATGTCGAAGTAGTGGGCAACGTCCTCGAAGCCCTCTTCCCTGGCGGTTGCCGCGAACTCGGGATACATCTCCTCTTCCTCGTAGCGCTCGCCTTCTGCCGCACTGGTCAGGTTCTCGGCGGTGTCACCGAAGAGACCCATGTAGACCGCATGGGACAGTGCGTGCGCGGTTTCCTCGGCCATAGGACGGTCAAAGGCCTTGGCCGCCTCGTCCTTGCCTGCAAGCTTGGCGATGTTCTGCCAAAGGGTGTATTTGCGGTTCGCCTGGGACTCGCCGGCGAATGCGGCAGCGAGGTTCTCATAGGTCTTGGTTCCGGTCAGGTCGGGTACCTGGTACTCCTTGAAGTTCTCACCTTTCGCATGGCACATGGGGCACTCATCGGGGATCTCATTGACGCTCAGATATCCACAGATTGCACAGCGGTACACCTTCATCTCGGCACTCCTTTCTCAGTGAGCCATCTTCAGGCTCGGTTCTCTTGTCTGGCCACACACGAGGGACAGGTTCCCTCGATGGTCACATCGACGGTCTGCAGGGTCCCGCCAAGGGACCCGACGCTCTCCCTCAGGGAGAGAAGGGTCTCATGCTCGAGTTCGACATCCATGAGTCTCCCGCACGAGTGACAATGCAAGTGTGCATGCAAGTCGGTCCGTGGGTCAAGGCGATGTCCGTCATGGTGTGCAAGCTCCTGGATCAGGCCGATCGAGGCAAGCTCATGAACGTTCTTGTAGATCGTGGACACCGAGATATCGGGCAAGGTGCGACGGACATGGGCCGTGAGGTCCTCGATGCGGGGATGTTCCGTGTTCCCGCAGAGGAAACCGAGAATCTCCCTGCGCTGAGGGGTCATCCGCATGCCATGTTCGGTCATGCACGTCTTTGCCGATGCCATATCGAGCATGGAATACCTTACTAGGAATGATTGCTATTTAGTAATTATTATCATTAACTGCTTTCGATATCAAGGGTGAGATTCGAATCCAAGCTGGTCGTCATGCCGCGCCTGCACTGACCGCCTTTGGTACACTGGGACAAGTGTTATCTCGAGGTGGGAGGACCACATGCTCGACGTCAGGCCATGCATACCCGAGGAGACCAAGGTGCTTCTTCTGGTCGGGGGCAAGAGCAATGAACGTGATATCTCGCTGAAATCCGGCGAAGGAGTCGCTGAAGGGCTCCGTGCCAGCGGGTTTCCCGTCACGGTGGTGGATACCGCGGCAGAAGGGGCGCTTGGGCGCATCGAGGGAAGCGACTGCGATGTCATCTTCATCTGCCTGCATGGCAAGGGCGGGGAGGACGGTACCGTGCAGGGATTCTGCGAGCTCTTGGAGAAACCCTATGTGGGACCGGGGGTCCTTGCGAGCGCTTTGGCGATGGACAAGGAGCGCGCCAAGGTGATCTATGGTGCGAATGGCCTGTCGACTCCGGAGTCCATCGTGCTCAGGCGCGATGAAGCTCACGATTTCGCGGCTATCATCGCCGCTGTCGGGGAGAAGTGCGTGGTGAAGCCCACGACCGAGGGCTCCGCGATCGGGGTTTCCATCGTCCACGATCCCGGCGAGCTCGAGGATGCGCTGCAAGATGCGTTCGCCATAGACGAGAGCGTGCTCGTCGAACGTTATGTCGAGGGCACGGAGGTGACCGTCGCGGTACTCGGCAACGGGGAGCTCTTCGCCTTGCCGGTCATCGAGATCGTCCCCGGCAACGAGTTCTATGATTTCGAGGCGAAATATGCCGAGGGCGGGTCCCAGCATATCTGCCCTGCGCATATCCCGGATGAGACAGCGGAAGCCTGCAAGAGGACGGCCATCCTCGCACATGAGGCGCTCGGTTGTCGTGGCGTCTCGCGCAGCGACCTCATCATCGATGCTTCGGGGACACCTTGGATTCTGGAGACCAACACGATTCCGGGTATGACGTCCACCTCGTTGCTGCCTGATGCGGCGCGGGCGGTGGGTATCGGGTTCCCCGAGCTCTGCAGGCTCATGGTCGAGCTTGCCCTCGAGCCGAGGTAAGCGGACCCGATGACGGGGCGTCCACGTTATGCCCTGTTGCAAGGGATGGGGGTTACCCTTGTGATGAATGGGTGATCACCGGCTGATGACGGGTGGTTTTACGGACAAAGGAGAAGGCACATGACCGATATCGCGATCATCGGCGCAGGCCCAGCGGGTGTTGCGGCCGCTCTCACCGCGCGCGCACGCGGGAAGAGCGTCTATCTTGTGTCGAACGACCCCCTGCACAGCGGCCTCGCGAAGGCGGAGCGCATCGACAACTATCCCGGCATGGTCGGGAAGACCGGCGCACAGGTCGTGCAGGGCATGTTGGACGAACTTGACTCGCTCGGTATCGAACTGCATGAGGGGCGTGTCATCAGCGTCCTGCCGTTCGGTGACGAGTTCATGCTCGGCATCGGTCAGGACATGGTGCAGGCCAATGCCGTCATCCTTGCACTTGGCGCTGCGAAGGGTACCGCGTTTCCCGGTGAGCAGGAACTGCTCGGTCGAGGCGTGAGCTATTGCGCGACGTGTGATGGGATGCTGTATCGGGACCGCACGGTCTGCGTGGTCGGGTCCACCGAGGAGGCGGAGAAAGAGGCCGCGTTCCTTGCCGGGATCGGGTGCAAGGTCACCTATGTCTCCCACCGTGAGCCTTTGGGGGACCTGGCGGAAGGCATCGAGTTCCGCAAGATGACGAAGGTCGAGATCGTCGGGGAGGACTCGGTCCGGGGGCTTGTCATCGATGGCGAGGAGATGCCCTGTGATGCGGTCTTCGTCCTGCGTCCCGCCATCGCCCCATCGAGCTTGATACCCGGGATCGAGACCGAAGGTGCGTTCATCAGCGTTGATGGGGACATGCGCACCAGCATTCCCGGCGTATTTGCAGCGGGGGACTGCGTGGGCAAGCCACTTCAGGTCGCGAAGGCGGTGGGCCAGGGTCAACTGGCCGCATTCGCAGCGGTGGAGTACCTCGACGGGAAGCGGCCCTAGACCGTCATTTCGAGGAAAGCGCCTGGATTCTCTCCACGGTGGCCGCGGCGCAGTTGGCCTTCCGCACTGCCAGGTCCGCCATCGTGATGCTGTCCGCCACCTTGTCGATGGCCTCCTTCATGGAGCGCCAGATGAAGATGGTCTCGCAGCTATCGGCCATCGAACAGGCCTTCTCATCATCATCCGACACGCAGCTGACCGGGGCCAGATCGCCCTCGGTGACGCGGAGCACTTGTCCGACGGTGATGTTTTCCGGTTCGTCACAGAGACGGTACCCGCCCTGTGCCCCCCGGATGCTCGTGACGAGACCTGCCTGCTTGAGGGGTCGTACGATCTGTTCGAGGTATTTCTCCGATATGCCCTGCCGTTCGGATATCTCCTTGATCGACAGGCAGGCATCCCTGTCCGCTCGGGCGAGTTCGGTCATGAGGCGAAGGGCATAACGGCCCTTGGTGGATACCTTCATCGGCAGCTCCGTCCTTTCCGTGTCTGAACGACAGTATACCCTTGCTTTTCGATATCCTTGCGTTCTTGTCTGGATTATCGCCGGGTACGTCGCCGACCGCCTGCAAGAGGAGCTTCGCGGCCTGCGGCCCTGCCCTTGTGCGCGGTCGTCTCCCAGGGCGATACGGTATGATGTGCGCATACGAGCAAAGGAGGATGCTCCATGGCTGACAACCCCAGTGACCGTTATCTCGGTCTGTATCTCACCGCATGTGAGGTCACGAGTGATGAGAGCAAGCATCTGTCGAGCAACGAGAGCGTCATCGGCGCCGAGGTGGTCTTGGTCTTCGACGAGACGGTACAGGCTGACGAGGATGGTTCCAGTCAGGGAATATCGGCGCATCCTGGGCTCGTATGCGTGCAATCAAGGCGAGGATACGCCCTCGGTGCGTTCGGTGCTGCGGACTCGGCGACCATCCGGCAGGCGCATGACAAGGGCATGACCTGCCGCGCTTTCGTGTCGGCGGTGCTCTACACCGAGGAGAAGAACGGGTTCCATGCCGAATTCGCGGTCATCTGCTACCCCGTGGGCGAGCAGGCGATATGGGAGCCGTACTGCGCAACCGCAGCGAAGGCCTTTGCGCGTGGCGACCATCCCGACATCAAGCTGTCGCCCAAGGAGATCACCCGTGTCGTCCAGTCCGGTGGGGAGTGGTTCCCGGCTGGCGAGATGGAACGGGCAAAGCTTCCCAAGGGTACGGTGTATTTCAAGAAGCGCCGCAGCGTCGCCGACTCGCTGGTCAACCAGGCGGTTGCCGGCAACAAGGGATGCAAGGTGGCCGGCATCCTGTTCTGGATCGTGCTCGGGCTGGTCGTCATATTCCTCGTGTGGGCGTACGTCCTTCACTGAGCTTGCCGGTACAGGGTCGGTCCTCCGTCCAGCCCCATGAGGGGCATCCGTTCATCATGTGGATCGTGAACCTCTCCGATACGTTTGGCGAGGATGAGGGGCTTTTTGCCTGCGAATGTAAACCTGTGTGAGATTCAAGGTTTACGATAGGGCATGTTTGCCGTATCGTTCCCGACATGAAACGGAGAAGGTAGGCCATGTCCACGAAACAGCAGGTCATATGCATCCTCGAGGAGCATCGGGGGAGCTGGGTCTCAGGCGAGCGGATCGCGACCGAGCTCGGTGTCTCGCGTGCATCGGTCTGGAAGGCGGTCAAGGCGCTTCGTGATGCGGGATATGACATAGAGGGTGCGAGCAACAAGGGATATCTGCTCTCCGATGCCGGGGACCCCTTGTCACAGGTGGGTATCCAGCACCGCCTCCTCCCTTCTTATCAGATGCGGGTCGAGGTCCATGAGGAGGTCTCATCGACCATCACGTTCGTACGTGAACGGGCAGAGGCAGGTGAACCGGAGGGGCTGGTCGTGGTGGCGGGCACGCAGACGGCTGGACGTGGGCGGTTCGGACGCCCGTTCTTCTCCCCACGGGATTCGGGCATCTACCTCAGTCTCCTGCTCCGGCCGAGGCTCACCCCGAAGGAGTCGGGGTATCTCACCTCGGTCGCTGCCGTTGCGGTCGCCGAGGCTATCGAGAAGTGCGTCGGCAAGCAGGCGCTCATCAAGTGGGTGAACGACGTCTACGTGGATGGGCGCAAGGTATGTGGCATCCTCACCGAGGCCTCGTTCGGTATGGAGACCGGGATGCTGGACTATGCGGTGCCGGGTATCGGCATCAACGTCTATCAGCCCGAAGGAGGGTTCCCCACCGATATCGCGGCGCGTGCCGGTGTGCTTGTCGAGGAACGTGGGTCGGGTCTTCGCAACCAGCTTGCCGCCGAGGTGGTCAACCGGTTCATGTCCTACTATCTGCATCTATCCGAGCGTACGTTCCTTGAGCCGTATCGCGCCCGGTCGTTCGTTCCCGGGCATGATATCGAGTTCACGGATGGGAAGATACGCGCCAGTGCATACGCCCTGGAGGTTGACGATGACCTGAGGCTGCGTGTGCGCCTGGGCGATGGGAGCGAGATGTACCTTCAGTCGGGCGAGGTGAGCATCAAGGTCGACCCGCGCTGATTCCCCGTTTGGGGATGCGGGCAGGGGACTCCCGCCACCGTGATGGCAGATGATTCATATGGGAAGGAGACATGTGTGGATACCAGGCAACTTGCAAGGGGTGCGCTGTTCGTGGCACTCATCGCCGTGGGCGCGTTCATCAGGATACCCATTCCGGTGATTCCGTTCACGCTGCAGACCCTGTTCGTCATGCTTGCAGGGATGTTACTCGGGAAGAACATGGGGGCGCTCAGCTGTCTGGTCTACATGCTGCTGGGGCTGTTCGGTGTCCCCGTGTTCACCTCGGGTGGGGGTTTCGGGTATGTGCTCCAGCCGACGTTCGGGTATCTCGTCGGTTTCGTCATCGGCGCATACGTCACCGGTGCGGTCGCGCATGGTGGGGAGAAGGTGACCTACAGACGGCTGCTCGTGGCGGCATTCGCCGGGTTGGCGGTCATCTATGCGGTGGGGGTCGCCTATCTCTATCTGATCAGCAACCTCTATCTCGGCAAGGCGGTCACGGTCTGGTATGCGCTGTTGTACGGTTTCCTCATCACGCTCCCCGGCGATGTGGCCAAGGCGCTCGTCGCAGGATATCTTGCCCTCAAGGTGCTGCCGGTCATCGGCACACAGGGCAAGGCAGCACGGAAAGGCGCGGCGTAGGCATCCGGGCACAACCGCGCTGAGCAGGTGAAATAATTCCTACTTTTTTGCAGGGAAATACTTGCAATGCATCTGAGGTCAGGTATAATCCTACACGCAAACTATGAATTGTTCTCAACCTCACATCTCCTCCAGGAACCGGGGCCAAAGGGCCCCGGTTCCTGGTTTGCGGGGTGGTGCGCGCTGCCAGATGCGCACATGACCGTTTCGAGCGGGACCCCCTGACGGGTATATACCGCGTTTCTGCCACTTGCGGGGCAGGTGGCGGCATGTCCTGCGCCGTGTCTGCGTGATACTATAGCCACACAGAAGTCGCACACAGCACGGGATGCCCTCGCATTCCAATGGAACCAAGACTCGGAGCCTTATGCGCAAGACCGTATTCTGGATAATCGGCATGCTTGCCGTGATCTTGCTGGTCACCTATTCGCAGAGCATCGCCGATGTTCTGGTCGCCATGGAACAAGGTGCCACGATCCCGCTGCTCGTTGCTGCCCTGTTCGAGTTCGGCAGGTACGCCATGCAGGCGAGCGGCAACGTGGCAGCGTTCAACACCGTGGGCGAGCAGGCCAGTTGGCGCAAGATGCTCACGCTCATCCTCAGCGGCACCTTCGTGAACACGCTCGCTCCCAGCGGGGGCACCGTGTACTATGCGCTCGTGATCGATGACGCCAGCAACCGTGGTATCCCAGTGGGCAAGTCCACCAGCGCCTCGGTGATGATGCAGGCGTTCCTTCTCAGCGGGTTCATAGTGCTGATGCTCATCGGCTTCACCATCATGCAGGTGGCGGGGAAGCTGACGCCCGTGTTCTTCATCTGCGGCATGATCATCGCCCTCATCGCGGCGTTCTTCGGTGGCGTGCTCTTCATCTGCCGCAAGAACCCCGACGTGCTCCGGTCGTTGCTCGCCTCCATCGAGACCCTGGTCGCGAAGCTTGCGGTCAGGTTCACCCGTAGTCACAAGGCCCCGAAGCCCTGGGCGGAGAAGTTCATCGACTCGATGGCGCTCGCGACCGACGCCATGGCCCACAACAGGCAGAATGCGTGGGCTTCGTTCGGTTTCATGGTCCTTGCCAATGGCTGCGAGATGCTCTGCTTCATCACCTGCGGCTTCGCCTTCGGGGTGACGCAGGTCAATGCGCTCATCGGGGCCTATGTCATCACGAACATCTTCACCATCTTCTCGCCGTCGCCCAACGGGGTCGGCTTCGCCGAGGCGACCGCATCGCTTGTGCTCGCATCGTTTGGGATAGATGTCGCGACCTCGACGGCCGTTGCGCTCACGTTCCGTGGCTTCGTCTTCTGGATCCCCTTCCTCATCGGCGCCCTGCTCCTGCGCAAGACGGGGTTCTTCTCGAAGAAGGACGAGACCGAGGAGGAGAAGGCGAGGCAGAATGCCAACCTGGCCACCTTGTTCGTCTTCGTCTTCGCATTCGCCAACATCGCGTTCACGGTATTGCCCAGTCTTCCGGAGAACTACAGCATCTTCACGCAATGGCTGTCCATCGGCAACGTCTTCTCGTCGATGTCGGTCGTGGTCATATCGGTGATGCTTCTCCTCATGGCGCGGGGGCTCTCCAAGCGCAGCAGGACCACGTGGGCCTTCACCATGTTCCTGCTCATCTACCTGGCCATCGCCCAAGTGGTGGGTGCGCGGAGCGTCTACGTGGCCGCAGCCGTCCTCGTCCTCGTCATCTGGCTGTTCCTCAAGCGCAACAGCTTCGACAAGCTGCTCGTCCATGAGAACGTGCGCAGCGTGGTCGCAGCCGTGCTGTATGCGGTGATCATCACGTTCGCATACGGGACCTGCGGGTTCTATTTCCTTGCAGAGCAGTTCTCGTTCCCGTTCAAGCATACCTGGCTCGATGCGGTGCTCTCCACGGGCCAGGCTCTCATCCCGTTCATCTCCGACCCGATAGCCCTGACCGGTCAGGCGGGCTGGTTCGTGGCGAGCGTGCGCATCGTCGCGGCGGTGTCGCTTCTCTGGGCCAGCTTGGCCGTCCTGTTCCCGCTGTTGCGCAAGTTCCGCTACGAGGGCAAGATAGACAACAGCACCGGGGTCTGGAGGACCGTGCAGACCATGGAGAACGGTCTGATGTACGAGACCGAGCATGAGCACGAGGACGTCAGCCAGGTTTATGTGGACATGGCACATTGGGCATCGGAGCATGGTATACAGGAATGGGTTGCCCTGGGCGAGGTCGAGCCTGAGCGCCTGTCCGAGGTCGACATGCTCATGAGGGATGTCCTTCTCGGTGCCGAGGAGCGTCGGGAGCAGGAGATGGAGGAGCGGCGGATCATCGACCAGCTCACCTCCCCATCGCCCATGCTGCCACGGGCGGTGTCGACGTCTCGGGGTGGCCAGTCCGGCAAGAGCAGGAAGTCGGACTCGGGCAAGCTCTTCCCGAGGGCTGTCGAGGATGGGTCGAACGGCGACAAGGGTTCTGCCGAGGGCGGAAAGGGCAAGACCGCGGTGATGGCGCTCGCCTCGATCCTCCCCGAGGTCTTCTCGCCAGCGGGTGATGACAAGGGTACGGGGAGCGATGTCGACAAGACCGCTCCATTGCCATCGGTGAGGTCCGATGGAGACGAGGACAAGGAGTAGACACGTGTCAACGAAGGATGGAGAGGGGACGCGTCCTGCTTTCCCCAAGCGGGCCATCGTCACGGCAGGGATGCCCTATGGCAACAAGGGTCTTCATTTCGGTCATATCGCGGGGGTGTTCGTTCCCGCAGATTGCTATGCCCGGTTCCTGCGTGACCGCATCGGCCCCGAGAACGTCATGTTCGTCTCGGGCACCGACTGTTATGGCTCCCCCATCGACGAGGGCTATCGGAAGCTGCGGGAACAGGGTTTCGAGGGCAGCATCGCCGACTATGTGGAGGAGAACCATCGGGCACAGAAGGAGGCGCTGGACGCCTATGACATCTCCCTCGACATCTACGAGGGTTCGGGCACGGGCAGCTGCAAGCCGGTGCACGAGTGGTTCACCGACCTGTTCATACGGCGGCTGTATGAGAACGGGTATCTCGAGAAGCGTGCGACGGCGCAGTTCTATGACGAGAAGGCCCAGACCTTCCTGAACGGTCGCCAGGTCGTCGGACGCTGTCCGGTTCCCGGCTGCAAGTCGGAGAAGGGGTATGCCGATGAATGCGACCTGGGACACCAGTACATGCCTGTCGACCTGATCGCCCCGAAGAGCACCATCACCGGCGAGACGCCCGCCATGCGCGATGTCGTGAACTGGTACTTCAAGCTGCCGGGCTTCCGCACGCTGCTCATGCAATATGTCGACGAGATCGCGAAGAGGGACGATGTCCGCGATGTGGTGGCCACCACGATCCGGGAGTTCCTCGTCCCGCCCATCATCTACGTCAAGAACGACCTGGAGGAGGAATACCGTGCCTTGGCCGAGGAACTTCCTCCCCATGTCTTCCTGCCTGCCGAGAAGGGCAAGCAGTCCTTCGGACTCGAGTTCGAAGATATCGAGGTCCGTGACGAGGCCCGCGATGTGCTGTCCGCACACGGGTTGAGGTTCCGCACGGGCAAGGCGCTCGTGCCGTTCCGTCTGACCGGCAACATCGAGTGGGGCGTTCCCGCCCCGCAGCTCGAGGATGAGGACAGGCTCACCGTCTGGTGCTGGCCCGAATCCCTCTGGGCGCCGATCTCGTTCTCCACGGCCTGCCTCATGAACCGCGGTCATGAGCGCGATGAGTGGAGGCGGTGGTGGTGCGATCCCGAGGCGCGGGTCTACCAATTCATCGGGCAGGACAACATCTACTTCTACGGCGTGGCCCAGACCGCGATGTGGGCGGCGACGCAACAGGGCCATGAGCCGCGCGCGCAGGCGTCGCCGGGTGAGCTCGAGCAGACCACGCTCATCGCGAACCATCATGTGCTCTTCATGGGCAACAAGGCCTCGAGCAGCGGCAAGGTCAAGCCCCCCATGGCGATCGAGCTGCTGGAGCACTACACGGCGGAGCAGCTGCGGGCTCATTTCCTCGCACTCGGTCTCGGCAGCAAGAGCGTGAGCTTCTCGCCCAAGCCCTATGACCCCAAGATGCAGGAACTCAAGGAGAAGGACCCTGCGCGTTACAAGAAGGTCGCGGACCCGGCTCTCAAGGAGAGCGCTCTGCTCACCAACGTGTTCAACCGCCTCGCACGGTCATGCTTCTATGCCGCGCAGAAGGCGTATGGCGTGACGCTTGACAAC
>OMSY01000046.1 GCA_900313875.1 uncultured Actinomycetes bacterium | reverse complement strand
GCTTGCAGCATGAGAGCGCCGGTTGGAGCGTCGAGCGGTGCTAGTGGGTTTGCAGCGGCGTGGTGACTTCGGCGGGGCGGGCTTGTGCCCGCCCCGCCGAAGTCACCACCGGGACGCCTCGCCACGCCCGCCTGTCAACTCGAGATGATTGCGAGAACCAGCGCCAACAATCCAGCTCCCCCACTGTTTGACAAAGAATATTACAATTGTTATATTACATATGTCATATTCAAGGGAGGGGTCATGCCAGCACAGAGATTCGACCGGGAAAGCGTGCTCGACGCTGCGCTCGGTCTCGTGCGTGAGCGCGGGTACGATGCGCTGAGCACGCGCGCCGTAGCAGAGCGTGCGGGCTGTTCGGTTCAACCCATCTACAGTCTGTTCGGCGACATGGAAGGACTCATGCAAGCGCTCTACGAGCATGCCCGCGCCTGGGTGACCGCCTTCAACGAAGAGCATGCGGGCGACGGAGAGAACCTGTTCGAGTCGAATGGTCTCGCGCACCTGCGGCTCGCGCGGGAGGAGCCGTTGCTGTTCGCGTTCCTGTACCTCTCGCCCTACCTCGACACGCGCAACCTGGACGAACTGTACCGGTCGGTCTCTCAGCCCGGCGTCGAGGAATGCATCATGGAGCTCGGTCACCTGGATGCCGCTGCAGCTCACGAGCTGTACCTCAACATGATCGTGTACACCCACGGGCTGGCCGTCATGCTCTGCGCCGGTGCGGACATCCCCGACGACGAGCTCGCCGACCGCGTGTTCATTGCCTTCCAGGCGTTCGCCATCGCCGTGGGCGGCAGCCCGAAGGAGTCGCGATGAGGTACCAGGCGAAGCGCCAGCGCGTGCGCATCGGGGTTCTGCTCGCATCGTTCGCGCTGTTCCCCGTTACCATCTTCTACTTCTCGCCTTACCTGATCGCCTGGGGCGCGTTCCAGGGCGTCGTGGCCGGCAGCGCCATCACGTTCGGGCTGCAGCTGACGAGCGCCGTCTTCCTTCGCCGCGCGTGCTGCGGGTGGGTCTGCCCTGCGGGCGGCTTCCAGGAGCTGGGCGCGCAGGCGGTCGGCAAGCACTGCAAGCCGGGCAAGCGCGACCTGTTGAAATGGGTCATCTGGGTGCCGTGGGTCGCATCCATCGTCGCGGGGCTCATCGTGGCGGGTGGCATCGCATGTGTCGACCCCCTCTTCCACATCGACGGCGGCATCTCGGTGTCATCTCCTGGCGCGATGGCGGTCTATCTCATCATCGTGGCGCTGTTCTTCGTTCCCAATCTGTTTCTGGGACGCCGTGCCATGTGCCATTGCGTCTGCTGGATGGCGCCGTTCATGATCATCGGCGAGAAGCTCGGCGCTGCCATGCGCGTCCCGCAGCTGCACGTGACCGCCGATTCGGCCAAGTGCATCTCGTGCGGTCTTTGCGAGCAGGTGTGTCCCATGAGCCTCCCTGTGAGCGAGCTGCTGGAACCGGGCGCCATCACACATCCCGAGTGCATCCAGTGCGCTGCCTGTTGCGATGCCTGCCGCAAAGGCGCGCTCAAGCTGAAGTTCGGGCAACTACCGAAAGCGGGAAGCAGATGATCCTGGAAACAGAGCGCCTCATTCTTCGCCCCTGGGTGCAGGACGACGCGGAGAGCCTGTACGAATACGCGAAGGACCCGGGTGTCGGGCCCATCGCAGGATGGCCGCCGCACACGTCGGTCGAGAACAGCCGTGCCATCATCCGTGACGTGCTGTCGGCCGACGAGACCTACGCCGTGTGTCTCAAGGAGGACAACCGGGCCATCGGCAGCATCGGGCTCATCAGCCCCATGCAGTCGCACACCGAGATCGATGCGAATGAACTCGAGATCGGTTACTGGATTGGGGTGCCGTTCTGGGGGCGCGGCCTCATCCCCGAAGCCGCCGGGCGCCTCATCCGCCACGCATTCGAGGATCTCGGCTGCAGTGCCTTGTGGTGCGGTTATTACGAGGGCAACGAGAGGTCGAGGCGCTGCCAGGAGAAATGCGGTTTCACGTTCCACCATGTTGAGAGAGATGTCCCCTGCGAGCTCATGGGCGACGTACGCACCGAGTATTTCACGAGGTTGACGAGAGCGGAGTGGGCGAGATCCGCTCTAGGGTAGGAGAGGGCTCGCCGCGCAATCATTCTGTCTGCAGCGACAAGATGGCTTCTGTTTCAATACCGCTCCAAAAGCTGTCACGAAGTCGAGTTTTTACAACCGAATGCTCTCAAATCGCTTCCAAAACGAGCGAATCATGAGTTGTAGGATCGCTTTTGTAACGAAAAATGCGTGAATTCGGACGTATCGATTGTAAAAACTCGACTTCGTGACACATTCGCCTGCTCAGATGAAACAGAGAGGCTCGTCCTCGTGCAGAGCGCAGGGCAGATGCCGCATCGAACTCACTTCCCGCTTGCACCCGTCTTGCATCCAATGCTCTCCGAGTGCCAACGGGGCTCAGCAACGCGCTCCTGAAAGCATTGGGGCCGCATGCTGTTCCCAACCGCCACAATCGGTGGCTACAATTGTCGGGATGCGATGCAGCGGGGATCGTCGGACGAAAGGCGGATCATGGCGTTTGACTTCAAGAAGGAATACGGCAATCTGTACCGACCGAAGACGAAGCCGTCTCTTGTCGAAGTGCCGCGCATGCGCTTCATATCGGTTGAGGACTCGGGCGACCCCAACGAGGAGGGCGGCGCATACAAGAATGCAGTCGGGTTGCTGTATGGTGTCGCATACACGCTGAAGATGAGCTACAAGACCGACCATGCGATTCCGGGGTTCTTCGAGTACGTCGTGCCGCCGCTCGAGGGTTTCTGGTGGCAGCCCGGTGTGTACGGTGTCGGCTACGCGGACAAGGCGTCGTTTCACTGGGTGTCCGCCATCCGCGTTCCCGAGTTCGTGGATGAAGTTGCCTTCGCCTGGGCCGTCGAAACCGCAGCGGCCAAGAAGAAGCTCGACTTCTCTCCCGTGAAGCTCGTCGAAATCGAGGAAGGCCTGTGCGTGCAATGCATGCATGTGGGGCCATACGATGACGAGCCAGCCACCGTCGCCGCCATGCATGAGTTCGCCGCATCCCAAGGCTACGTCCCCGATTTTTCGGACACGCGGCGCCATCACGAGATCTACCTCTCGGACCCGAGCAAAGGTGACCCCGCCAAGACGAAAACCGTCGTGCGCCACCCTATCCGGAAGGCGTGATAGCTGTCCGACATGCTAGCGTGGCGATGTAGCCCAGAGATGCTGACATGGCAATGCGGCGAAGGAGGGCGTCTGACGACGCAGGCTTCCGCTACTGCTTCCAGCGGTCCAGGGTTGGCAGCAGCGCGCCCATGAACGATACCGCCTCGTCCAGGCTCACGCCCGTGGCCTGCACCAGATAGGGTGCCGACTTCTCGATGACCTCGTCCATCGTCGCGTCGGCGAACTCACCGCCGTCATAGCACCACTTGCAGAAGGCCGGGTTCTCGGTGCCGTCCGCATCCGTGCCCTTGTCCATGTTGGGGACCGAGAACGGCGTGCCGCAGCACTGGCATGCGGGTTCCTGTGGAAGGTCGAGCAGACGCATGACGGGCACGTCGAGCACGGATGCGAGCAACTTCGCCATATCGATGCTCGGGGTGGTCTCGCCCGTCTCCCAGCGGCTCACGGCCTGGCGTGTCACGTATACCTTGGCGGCGAGCTCCTCCTGCGTCATTCCCTTTTCCTTGCGAATCGCGGGCAAGGCTTCCTTGATGGTCATTGCGGACCTCCATTCAACTCGGTGCTTCCGAGTATATGGGCCGTCGCGCCGGGAGTCACGCAACGAGACGTTGCGCCGCATGCTCGCTGCGACGGCAGTACGCGTGTGCTGCGCATGGCGACCTACGCTGGGTGGAATCCGGCTTCGCGTCACGGCTTCAGCCGATATCGCCTGACTGATGAGCGACCGTCTCCGGTCCAGTGGTCGGCGTGGCCTTCCCGTCCAAGCTGCACAGGCTCTTCGAGAACACGGCGAACATGCCGATAACGAGCATGGCCGCGCCGTCAAGCATGAAAAAGGGCTGCACGCCGGTAAGGGCGGCAATCGTCCCGCCGACGCCCGTGCCAATCGGCATGCCCAGCGCCATGGCGGAGTTGAAGACGCCCATCACCCGCCCGAGGTACTCGGGATCGCAGTTCTTCTGCAGCAGTGTCGTGGCGGGGCCTGCGAATCCCGCGCAGCACCCTCCGGAAAGTCCCGTGCAGACAGCGAGGAGGGGGAGCATCGTCCCCGGCATGAGGCCACAGACCAGGATAAGGATGCTCAGGGCAACGGCGCATCCCGCGATGATGCGGGTCAGGGGAACCTTCTCCCCGATTGCCATCATCCCCGCGCTTCCCGCGAGCAGCCCTGCACCGAACGCCCCCGTGCAGATGGACGCCGCATAGCCGTCGCCGCCGAACACGCTGGACACGAGCAGCGGCATCAGGTCGTCGAAGGGGCCGTAAGCCATGAGCCCCACCACGAACACGAGGATCAGGACGAGCATACCCCGATGTTCCGCTATCATTTTGAAGCCGCCCGCGAACTCGTCGCGCAAACGAACCTCCGCCTCGTTCCTGACGGTCGGGACGCGCACGGTGGCGAGCGTCAGCATGCTGAGGACACTGCCGATCGCCAATGCGAGCATCGGTGCGCTCAGCCCGAACGTCGAGTACAGAAGAATGCCCAGAGCCGGCGCTAGAATCATCGACGCCGCCGAAAGCAGGTTGTCCAGCATGTTGATGCGGATCAGATGTCGCTCTGGCACGAGCATCGGCATGAGCGCGTTGAACGCCGGGTCGCGAAAGCCGTTGCGCACGCCCATCACGAGCACGAACGCCAGGATGACGGGCAGGCTCAGGTGCCCCGACAAGATGATGCCCGCCGTGGCAAGCGCCGCGACCGCGATTGCCACGTAGCACACCAGCAGGATGCTCTTGCGGTTGAGGCGGTCGGCCACCACGCCGCCGAATGGCGCCAGGAGCCCCTGCGGCAGCAGCCCGCATACGGTCACCGCCGCGATGGCCATGGGGTCGCCCGTGGTGCTCGTGACATGCCATCCCATACTGTAGATGGTGGCGATGGCCACGAAGCACGTGATGGCGTACGCTGTCCAGATGAGCGCGACAGGGCCGAGCCATCCCTTCTCGCCATCCGTCATCATCTTCTGGTCTTTCATGGTTTCCACCTCGATCATTGCCTTCTCCAGCCTTTCAGTTCAGCGCCATGACAACAGAGCCGGCCCCCCTTTCGGAAACCGGCTCTGCGTTAAACGTCTGGCTCTATCGTGTTCGGCCGTGCGCTATGTCCTGCGCTCTGCCATCCTCCTTGCCCGGGTGATGCGCGTGCCCTCGGCGTCGATGAGTGCCTCCTGTTTGCATTTGGGGCAGAAGAACGGGAAGTTCTCGATTCGCGTGTCAGGCCGCAGCTTCAACTTCGTCGTCCTTCCGCATAGCGGACAGGTGGCCCATGTCGCTGGTGGGTTCATGCGCCCTCCTTTTCCATCTCGGCATCGAGAAGCTCCGCGAAGCGGTTGAACTTCTGGGTTATGCGCTTCATTTCCTCCACGCTCATGTCGGAAAACAGCTCCTGGTCGATGGTCTTGCCCATGGTCTTGTGCGCACGGGAATGGTTGTCGTGCGCTTTCCTGCCCAGCTTCGTGGGCGTGAGGGAGACGTACGACGCGGAATGCTCGGCGGTCTCCTTCACGAGCAGGCCCTTCTTGACGAGCCTGCTTACCAGTTGGGACATCGCGCCCTTCGTGACGCCGCGCATCCGCGCGAGCTCTCCGAGGCTGATGCCCTCGTTCTCGCACACGACCACGATGGCGTGGATCTCGTTCTGCGTGAGAGGGAAGCCGATGCCGAAATCGCGCGGCTGGCTCTCGTAGGCAGTATATTTGTGGAACGCCTTCTCGAATGCCCAGCTGAGCTCTATACCTGCCTCTGCCGTCATCGCTCTTCCTACTGTTTAGCCACTTAACTGTATAGTGGCTAAACTATACAGTTATTGGCAGGTGCCGTCAATACCCCCGTGAAGCAAAGCCGATCATCACAGGCAGGGGCAAGGGCAGGGGCAAGGGCAAGGGTAAGGAAGTGCGCGATTGCCCGACAGCGATGCGCCTCCTACATCCCGGAGCCGGTGACCGAATCCACGGTCAGCTCGCAGCGGGCGCCCGCGAGTTCGATGGCAAGCGGGGCATCCTCGGCTGACGGCGGGTCGGCGGGCTGGCCGTCGCGGGTGAAGCGCAGTGTGCGCTTGCCCAGGTGCCCGCGCGCCTTGGCGGTGAAAGCCGTGCCTTGGGCGACGTGCAGGACCGACGTCGCACCGACCTGGTTCACGTCGAGCCGGCCACGTACGTCATCGGCCCAGACCTCCATGTCGACGGGCACGTCGAGCTCGACATGGCCGTCCACGTCCGTCAAGCGCACGAGGCCGACTTTGCCGCCGACCTCCAGGTGCGTGCGAATGCCCTCGACGCGCAGCTCGTCGGCGTACAGCTCGACTTCCACGTCAGCTGTGTAGGCGGCGGGCAGCCCGATTGCCACATCAAGCTGCTGGCGGGCGAGCGCGTCTGCGACGATTCCCGTGCTGGTCACGTCGATGTCGAAACCGCGTCCCTCCGTGTCCAGGATCGCCTTGAACGCGCGCTCCAAGTCGGCGATGGAGTCGGCCGCGAGGCGCACCGTCACCTTCTCTCCTTCGCAAGAGCTCACGACGACCGAGCGCGCGCATCCGACCTTGATGTCGTAGTGCTTCTCCTCGGCGATGTCGACCGACGTGACGCTCTCGAAGCGGCCGGTGCCGCCCGGACCTGAGCTCGGGGCACTCTCGCCGAAGATGAGGGCATCGGTCGACACGCCGAACAGCTGCGCGATGGCGGCCAGGTTCTCGATGTCGGGCATCCCGCCGCCGGTTTCCCACTTCGTGATGGCCTGCCGCGAGACGTTCAGCTTCTCGGCCATCTGCTCCTGGGACCACCCGCGCCCGCCGCGCAGTTCCCTGATCTTCTGAGAAATCAACATGCTCGCTCCTTTTCCCTGCGATTGCATCCAGCGCCGCGATCATGCGCCCGATCCGCCGGTGGCAGCCAGCAACAAGTGCTGACATCTGCGCATTAGCCGCTACGTATCGTAGCAACGCGGTGCGTTCGGTACCAGGGTCGAAGACATGCGGAGCGTCCATGGCGCAGACAACGGACGCGCGCGGGCAACGGGGGATGGAGGCTGATGTCCCGACGCACGGAGCGTCTCGACCGCCGTTCGTTACTTTGCGGTCCCGTTCACGCAGAACATGTTCTTTTCGCTGCTGATCTGGATGTCGGAGAAGCCGGCTGCTTCCATGGTTTCGGCGACCTGCTCGGCCGTGTACGCTCTCATGCCGGGAATCTTGTCCTCCCAGTGCGTGTTCGGGTTGCCGGGGTCGTTGATCACGACGAAATGCCCGCTGTCTGCCAAGACGCGGCGTACCTCCTTGAAGTTCTCGGCAATGTCGGGCCAGAAGTAGACCGTCTCGAACGCCGTCGCCAGGTCGAGCACATGATCGTCGAAGGGAAGCACCTCCACACTCGCCCGCACGATGTCGCAGCGTTTTCCAACTTCGCTCTTGTTGACTGCACGCGACTTCTTGACGCTTTCCTCGGAGATATCGACGCCGAATACGTGGCCCCGCGGACAGCGTTCCAGAAGCCTCTTCACGTTGTACCCGCCACCGCAGCCGATGTCGACGACAACTGCCGCCTCTGGCACCTCGAACTGCGCGAAGCCCCACTTCGCCATCGGCGTATGACCCATGTTCATGCCAGACAACATCAATCTGCCTATGAGGCCCTTCGGGTTGCCGAAATTCTCTGAAATCGACATCGATCGCTTCCTTTCGTCCGTGCTGTCTGAACTCCGTGAGAGGTTGAAGACGGCTATGCGATGCCGCAGCGCCTGGATGCCAGACTCGCAGGTTTGCCCTTTCGCATCCAGGTTCCCTTCACTAAAGTTAGGACAGTCTAACATAATCACCATATGACGAAAACCAGAATTGCGAAGGTCGTGGCGTGATAGTGGGCGTGGATATCTCAGAGGAGAGCAGGAAGCCAATCCGCTGCACCGAACCAAAAGGGAACGCCGAAAGGGGGGCCTCCCTTTCTTGGCGCGAGTTGGATTGCCGCAGCACGGGGGAGGGGCTTGCGCGCTGAGCGGCGAATCGATGGACGGGGCCAATAGGGTGCCTAGCTCCGACCCCTATGCCAGCGCTTGTTTCAAAAGCCTCTCGGAACATGTCACGAAGTCGAGTTTTTACAATTGACTCGCTCGAAATCGTGAGAATTGCGGCGATGGACGACCGTTTTAGCCCCCTGATTGCACGTATTCGGTCGTAACCGGGCCGGAATGATTGTAAAAACTCGACTTCGTGACACAATCAGCGTCCTTCTTGAAAAGTGCAAGGTGCCGAGGGGTCGGAGAGCCGCTGAAGGGGTTCGACCACGCTCTCGGGCTCAGCCTGATTCATCGCCAGCGTCACCCGAACGCCTTGGAGGCATCCGAGCGCACGTTTTAGCAGAAGACGACGGTCCTTTATCGGGAGGCCAGCCGTCCAGCTGGCAAGGCTATGTCGTTACGGCAACGGCCGGCTGTTGTGCGGGCTGATTCAGAAAGAAGGAGACAAGCCGGGGCACGTTCTCGACGTTGACACAGTAGCTCTCGGCGATTCGGCCGTCATCCATCCGCACGACATTGTCGGCGCACAACGCGATGAGCTCCACGTCATGGGTGATGACAAGGATCGTCTTGCCGAGGTCCCGGAGTGCCTGGAGTGCGTCGGCGGTTTGGCGCATGTGGACGTAATCGAGGCCGCTGGTGGGCTCGTCGAAGATGAGAATCTCCTTGTTCGCGGCAATCGCGCTCGCGATGGCGACGCGCTGCTTCTGACCGCCAGAGAGCGCCATCGGATGCTGCTCGGAGAATTCCTCCATACCCACGAGCCGGAGAGCCTCACGCGCCTTTTCCTCCCGCAGCTTCTCGGGAACCGTTTCCGGCACGCTGATCCGCACCTCTTCCAGCGCGCTGTCGGTGAACAGCTGGTGGTTCACGTCCTGCATGACCAGGTAGCATCGTGAGAGCATTCTGGAGAGGGGGATCGTTTCACCGCCCAGAACGACCGAGCCCTTGGCCCGCCTGTTCAATCCGCAGAGAGCCCGCGCCAACGTGCTCTTGCCGGCACCGTTCCGCCCGATCACAACCGTGATCTGTCCTTGGGGCAGCGACAGACTCGGAATGTCCATGCCGCTTTCTTTCGTGTAGTGGAAACTCACATCTTTCAGGATGACCACGGGGCTCTCGTCGATGCTATGGGCCGGGAAAGCCACGGAGTTCAGGTCCGTCGCTCGAAGGCCCATCCCCACGCATTCCTCGGGAGTCAGCATCGCGAACGCGACCGCATCCAGCGAGCGGACGACCTCCCCGTCGCGGAAAACCAGGACGCGGTCGGCAATCCCCTTGAGGAAGAAGAGCCGGTGTTCGGCGATGACGACCGTCTTGCCCTGCTCCTTCCAGAGAACGAGCGTCGCGCGCAGCGCCTCGATGCCCTCCACATCCAAGTTCGACGACGGCTCATCCAAAACGACCACATCGCTGTCTGCCACGGCCACGCTGCCGCAGGCGATTTTCTGCTTCTCCCCACCGGACAGGGCGAACATGCTTCGCCTCAACAGCGGCTCCAGGCCGAGCCGTTCGGCTGCGACGGCGATATCGCGCCTGATACGCTCCGGGTCGCGCCCCTGGTTCTCCGCGGCGAAGGCGAGCTCGCTTGTGGTATCCACGTTGAAGAACTGGCTACGGGGGTTCTGGAAGACGCTTCCCACGCGCTTGGCCGTCTCGTAGATGGGCTGTGCGGCAACGTTCGCGCCGTCCAGCAGAACCTCACCTTCAAGCTCCCCCTCGAAGTAATGGGGAATCAGCCCGTTGAGCAGGCGGCAGACGGTCGTCTTCCCGCACCCGGACCCGCCGGTAAGCACGACGAACTCGCCAGCCCGAATGGACAGGCTTGTCTTCTTCAGAGCTGGACGCATCTGAACGTTCCCATCCGCATCGGTCACGCGGTAGGCATATGAGACATCTTTGAGCTCGATCATGTCAGGTCACCACAAACAGGACGAGCACCGCCGAAAGCAGCACCAGCAAAACGTAGTCACGCGCTCGGAAACCGACTTCGCAGATGTGCGTGCGCCTTGTGTCGCCGCCAAGCCCTTTGGTCAGCGCCGCCTGCGAGAGCTCATCGGAGATGCGGACGGTGCTCATCATGACCGGCACCAGCTCGTACTCCATGCGCTTCACCAGCCCCCGACGCATGCCCGAGACCTGCCGCATCCTCATGGCCTCGGTTATGGCGCCATTCTCCTCGGCAATCGTCGGGAAGAAGCGGAACATGACCGACAAGGGAATTGTCACCGCGGAGGGGACGTGCATCCGTTCCATGGCGGCGATGAACTCCGCGACGGTCGTGCTCTGCATCACGCAGTATCCCATCACGACAGGTGCGAAGAACCGGGAGATGAGACCGCCCAGGATCATGACGACCATGTTGAATGCGCCGCTGGTCAGCTGGAAGACGGCACCCTCCATCATGAGCGCGAAGGCATAAAGCGCTGCGTAGACCACCGCGAACCGCCAGCGGCGAAGCGCCACAAGGCCCAGCAGCGGCAGCACGCAACAGACCAGGCGCAGCCAAAAGTCGATGCCGGTGATGCTGCCACCGATCATCACCGCGCTCACGGTCAGGATGGCGAGCATCCCGACTCTTGGGTCCAGAATCGAGCGCTCGCCAGTAATGCGAAACGTGTCTACCTGTGCCTGCATATCAGGCCATACCCGCCTTCTTGAAATGCTTCTTCAGAACCGCCGAGCCCACAAGACCACCGATGATGCCGCCGACGAAGCACAGCGCAATCAGCGCGAAAAATGCCCAATCCGGTGTGAGGCTGGCCAACGTGTCCACATAGGCCTGGCCGTATCCACTGACGAGGCCCGCGAGGTAGCTGTCGCGATAGCCGAAGAACAGCGGCAGCGCCATGCCGATCATCCATAGGGAGAAGACACCAGAGGACAGGACGCAGGACTTCACGCTCTTGTACTGGCCTGCCTTCAGGATCAGCTCGGCGCACAGCCCGGCGGCGATTGCAATGAGCACCACCGGCCAGGGGCGCCCCATCACCAGCTCCAACAGGCCCAGGATGAGCGCCATGATGAGCACCATGCCGAACTTCCTCACCCTCGTGAGAAAGAGCATGTACGGGATCCCCGCGACGATGGGGCAGATGAAGGGCAGAAGGACCATCAGGATGGGAACGTAGCCCACAAAGCTGACGACGAAGAACACCACGAAGTAGAGCGCGGTGAACACGCCGATGTTGATAAGGTCTTTTATGGTAAGTTTGTTGCTTTCGTTCATGGTTTTCCCTTTCGTTTACTTATCCATGAAGCTTCGCATGGAAGCCTTTTTCCGAACCATGTCGGCGTAAACGCCGCTTTGGGCCATGAGCGTTTCGTGGCTGCCACGTTCGACGATGCGCCCGTCACTCACCACGAGGATCTGGTCGGCACCGGCAATCGTATGCAGCCGATGGGCGATGACCAGCACGGTTTTGTCTTTCACAAGTTCCGAAATCGCTGCCTGGATGTGGCTTTCGTTATCGGCATCCACACTGGCGGTGGCTTCGTCCAGAATGACGATGGGGGCGTCCTTGAGGATGCAGCGTGCGATGGAGATGCGCTGCTGCTCGCCACCGGAAAGCGACGCCCCGCCCTCGCCGATCACCGTGTCGAAACCCTGCGGCAGCTCCATGATGAAGTCGTAGCAGCGGGCTTTCCGCGCGGCCTCGTATACTTCTTCCTTCGTCGCGTCCGTGCGACCCATAGCGATGTTGTTGTATACCGTGTCCTGGAACAGGTAGACCCGCTGGAACACCATGCTGATACTGTCCATCACCTGGGAAAGTGGCACCTCGCGAATGTCCTGACCGCGCAGCCTCACGCTGCCTTCCCGCACGTCCCAGAAACGGGCGAGCAGGCTCGCGATGGTGGATTTGCCCCCACCGGAGGGGCCGACGAGCGCCGTCATGGTGTTCCTCGGCACCGTGAAGCTGATGTCATGCAGGACGTCTTCGGCTCCGTAGGCGAAGCTGACGTCGTCGAACTCGATCTCCGGCACGCCATCTGCGGGAATAAGCCCGTCGCCATCGTCGGCAAGCTCCGGTTCGGCGAAGATCGCCTCGATGCGGTCGAGGCAGGCGTCCATCACGGTGAGCCGTGCAACCTGTCCGTAGAACGCCTTGAGCGGACCGAACAGCTCGAACACGAACAGCAACATGCCGATGAAGAAGGCAAGCGACAACGACCCGCTTTGGTACAGCAGCCACATGGCGCCAAGCATCGCAGCGCTGCCGAGCCCGCAGGCCAGGTTGAGCGCCTTCGCCCAGGGAGCGAAATCGAACTCGAAGCTGAGGTTCTTGTCGCAGGATACCTGGAAGGCGTCCGTGAGCTCCTTGGACTTCTCCCCCAGCATGTTGTAGGTCTTGATGATGCCCATGCCCTCGGTGAAGTCGATGATGGCCTCGGTGAGTTGTTGGCTCGCCTCCTGGCGCTCGTTGGAGTGCATCAGCGTGTTCTTCTTCATGGCTTCGCCGATGCCGAACACGATGCCGGCGACGAGCAGGCACAGAAGGCCGAGCCTCCAATCGAATGCGAGCATGAACAGGATGAAGACCGTGGCGGAGAACACGTAGCTCATCAAGTCGGCGAGAACCATCATCAGGTTCTCCTCGATGAAATTCATGTCGGTGGAGAGCACCGAGCTGATGCGACCGATGTTGCCCTCCGTGAAGAAGCCCATCGGCATCTTGCGGAGGCGTTCGCCCAGGCCAAGGCGCATGTCCGCGAAGATCTCGAAGCCGGCTGCGGACTGGAGCCGGTCGGCGATGTTCTGGAACACGCATTGCAACACGATGCAGGTCACGAGCGCCAATCCCGCCCACAGACAGCTCGCCTCTGTGATGGAGCCGTCAAGGAAGCCCACAGCCAGGAAGAAGGTCACGACGATGGGAGCTTTGCCCAGGAACGCCTTCAGGAACGAGCACGCCGCCGTCACATAGATCCTCCCACGGTAATCGTGCGCGACCCTCAGGATCCTGCCGATGAATGCGATCATGCCCCCACCTCCCAAGCGGCGCTCTCCTGTGCCGCCGCCCACAGGCGCCGGTATTCATTGGAGCTTCCGAGCAGCTCCTCGTGCGTGCCCTGCGCCTCGACGGTGCCGTCTTTGAGCACGACGATCTTGTCCGCCCCGGTGACGGTGTGCAGTCGGTGGGCGATGACCAGAACCGTCTTGCCCTCTATGATCTCGGAGATGGCGGCATTCATCTTCTCCTCGTTCTCGGGGTCGATGAAAGCGGTCGCCTCGTCGAGCACGATGACCGGCGCGTCCTTCAGCAGGGCGCGCGCAAGGGATATGCGCTGCCGCTCGCCACCGGAGAGCATCTTGCCGCCGTCACCAGCGGGCGTGTCGATTCCCTGCGGGAAGCGGGCGAGGAACTCGTCACACTGCGCCCGGCGAGCAGCCTCGATGACATCCTCGCGGCTAGCGTCGGGGCGTCCGATGAGGATGTTCTCGTACAGGCTCGTGTTGAACAGGAACTGCTCCTGCGATACATACGAGATCTGGTCGTTGAGTGCCTCGATCCGCATGTCGGTCAGGTCCTGCCCGCCCAGCGTGATGCGCCCGCTGTCCAAGTCGTAGAAGTGCACCAGCAGTTTTGCCAAGGTGGACTTGCCGCTGCCCGATTCGCCGACGAGCGCGGTCATGGTGCCCTCTTCAAGCTTCAGCTCGATGCCGTGGATGACCTCGGCGTCCTTGTAGGAGAAGCGCACGTCCTCGAAGCAGATGCCGTGGCCGTCACCCTCGAAACCGCGTTCCGATTGCTTCAGCGCCGGGTGCTCGATGAGTCGTTCCAGCTCGTCGATCTTGTAGTTCAGTTGCGGGAACTTGCCGCCGAAGCTCATGGCCTTCAGAAGAGGTTCACCGACGGCGAGCGACATGCAGATGACCAGGATGAGGTCGGCCAAGCTGCTCCAACCCTGCAGGACGAACCAGGCGCCGAAGGGGATGGTGAACAGCGCCACGCAGGGTATGATGCTGGAATACAGCGCCATCCAAGGCCAACAGACCTTGTACCATGCCAAGGTGAAATCGCGATAGCTCGTGATATCCCCTTCGAAACGCCGGTAGCTTTCGCCGTCGCGGTTGAACACCTTCAGGACTTCCATGCCGTTGATGTACTCGATGATGGTGTTGTTCATCTTGGCGGCGGCACCGTAGTAGGTTTCCATGCGCCTCATGCCTGCCTTGTACATCATGCCCATGGCCAGCAGCCCCAACGGCAGGGAGGCGATGCACAAGAGCGCAAGCTTCCAGTCCACGAAGAACATGGCGACGATCACGATGGTCGGGACCAGCAGGTTCCCGATTCCCTCGGGGATGGCGTGCGCGAGCAGGATCTCGATGGTTTCGATGTCGTCGGTGAACATCTTCTTGATGCGCCCGTTGCCCAGCTCACGGATGGTGCCGAGCGGTTGCACCTCCAGCTTCTGTTGCAAAGCGGTGCGGATGTTCCTCAGCGTGTTGTAGGCGCACATGTGGGAGTATTCGAGTCCCTTCACGTACAGCAGCGCGTTGCCTGCCAGGCATATCGCCGCGCACGCCACGAGCAGCAGCACATGGCCAGACTTCAACGTCTGGCCCGCTATCAGCGGGGCCAGGATTTGGTACAGGAAGAAGTACGGGATGACGCTCAGGACGATGGCGACGCAGACGCATGCAATCGCCTTGTACGTATAGCCCATGTATCCTTCCATGTATGGTCGGACCTTGTCGAACATTCGACCTCCTCATTAGTTAGGAAAAGCTAACTCATAATCAAAAAAAGAAGTCCATCAGGCCTTTCGATCATGGAAACCCAGCGCGCGGTGCCAGTCGATGAACTGGATGGTAAGCTGGCAATGGAGCCGAATCTCCTCATCGGTGAAGTCGTGGACAAGGGGTTCGAACATCGTGCTCCAAAATGCCGTCGTGAGCACGTGCAGCTCCCGTGAGGTGATATCGTCCCTCGCCAAACCGCGATCGGCGGCAACGCGATAGCACTTGTATGTTTCCCGGCAGACCTTCTCCACCAGCTCGTGCTGAAAGTCTTGGTACTGTGTTCCCTCCGAGCATTTGACGAGCAGCGTAAAGCTGTCTTTGCGGTCGATCATGAACTCGAACCACCAATCCAAATACCCTTCGGTCAGCGTCCACATGTCGTAGAGCTGCTCGTCCGTCACGAGGGAGTAATCGACGCTCTTGGATGCGACAACCGCGTCGATGTCATCTATGGCCGCCTGCACGAGAGCTTGGAAGAGGTCCTCTTTGCTGCCGTAGCGCTTGTACAGCGCACCTGTGGTGACGCCGGCCTTCGCGCAAATCTTCCGCAAGGATGCGTTTATGAAGCCCTTTTCGAGGAACTCCTCCATCGCGCTCTCTCTGATCTTCGGGTCGATCGTTTCGTCGAAGGCTGCCATGTCGCTCCTGTGGGCTCGTTTCATCGTGATAACACTGTTTTCACCGAAAGTTAGCTCAACCTAACCTACATGTCAACCATCAATTCCAACATGGTCTTGAGAGCTCGCAGACCGAGAAATCCCCCCGCAACGAAAAGCCCTGGGCTGGTTTCCAGGCCAGGGCTTTGAGCTTTTGGTTGTGGGGGCCGGATTCGAACCTACGACCTCCGGATTATGAACTGGCGTTTCCATTATCGGGACGTCTCGCCACTTTCGTCTGTCAAGCCGTAATCCCAGTTCAGATTCGATTTTTCTATTTCATTCTCTCGGTTCTTTCGGGACGCGCTCTCTAACACTCCCCCCGATTTCCCCCCGATTCCTCGAAATCGGGGTTTTCGATTCCCCCCTCGCAGTGTTTGTGTAAAACCTCCTAAGAAGACGTCGGGGAAGGCGCAGACACCCCGGTCGTTCAGAGTGTTTAGACGAACATGACCATGTAAGCGGGAAGATAGGCCACCTTTCCAGTTTCGCTCACGTTGCCCTCGCACAACACGATCGCCTGCTCGATTTCGTAGTTCGGCGAGCTCAGAATGTTGCTCAAGGCGCTGTGGCGCTTGTGGTCCTTTCCTGATTTCACTTCGATGGGCAAGACGGCGCCGCCACCCCTCTCGCACACGAAGTCGACCTCCCCGAGCTTCTTGTTCCG
>OMSY01000012.1 GCA_900313875.1 uncultured Actinomycetes bacterium | reverse complement strand
TCATCGGCGACTGCAGCGGGGTCACCCACTCGCTGTCCCATGCCTCGGCAAGCGGCGTCTTCGTGGCACGGGACATCGTCGGCTGAGCATCGGGCTGGGACGGAGAACCGACCCCTGTACCACCCTGCGCGGTCAGCTCCTGCTGCCGATGACCGTGATACGACCCTGCGGTTGCTCATAACGCGCGGGGACTGAACCACCGAGCTCATCCGACAGGTAGTATTGCAACGCCTGATAGTCGGCGTAGCCCAACGTGCGCTTCGTGTCCTGCGATACCGTGGTGAAGACATGGTACGTGTCACCGCCGGTGGCTATGAAATCCGACGTGGCGATCACGTAGGTGGCATCGGGGTCGAAGCCCTTGCCGTTCACATCGGATACCGTCACACGGGCACCGGGTTCGGCAGGCGCATAGTACGTGGAATCAGGATATTGATTGCCACGCTTGTAGGGAACCGTCGCATCGACCGTATACGTGATACCCGACACCTGTGGGAACCCTCCCATCTCGTCGGGAAGGTTCTGGGTAGCCGCCTCCAGCGCCTCGAGCAGCTGGGCACCCGTCACCTCGATCGTGCATAGCTGGCTCCCGAAAGGCATCGTGTCATGGACCGCACGCAACGTGATATCCCCCGGTTGGACGGTGGCACGCACGTTACCGCCGTTGACGATCGCCGCATCGGGGGCGGCCCCGCCCACCTGGGTCGCCTCCCAGAGATAGGCATCTGCTGACAGGTCACCATAGTTGGTCTCACGGTCCCGGTTGCCGGGGTAGCGGCCTCCATCCAGCTCGAACGGGGTGGTCGCGACGACCTGGCTCATGCGGGCATCCTCATCAGCGGCCTCCGCGTCGATCATCCGGGCGACGTCCTCATCCGCACCATCATAGCTGCCAGCAGTCACGAGCGACTCGGCCCATCGCCCGTTCTCGCAGGTAAGCACACCCACGCTGGCAAGATAGCATCCGGTCTCGACGATGAGGACCTTCCTCCCGGCCCTGTCCTCGACGGTCCTGTTCTCGACCTCGTGGTCATGACCGTCGATGAACACGTCGATCCCCGTCGTATGCTGCACCACGTCGGCAGCGGTGTTGGGCACTACGGCAGGCACATCACCGAGATGCCCCAGGCACACCACCTGGGTACACCCTTGTGCATGGAGGTCATCAACCTGCTCCTGCACGCAGGCGAAGAGGTCATCACCCTGCGCGATGGACAGCCCCGCCGTGTTCCTGGGGGAGGATTTCGTCTTGGCCTCGGGGGTGACGATACCGAAGACGCCGACCTTCGTGCCATCCGACAGGGTGAAGACCGTGTTCGACTGGGCGAATCGCTCACCTGTCGCATCGACGGTGACGTTGGCGCCCAGAACGGGGAAACCGCACGCCTCCATGCGCTTCTGCAACACGTCGGCGCCATAGTCGAACTCATGGTTCCCCAGCGCCATGGCATCGTAACCTGCGGCGTTCATGAAGTCGGGGACGATGCTTCCCTGCGAGTCGTTGACGAACGAGTTGCCCTGCAGCGCATCACCCGAATCCAGCAGGAGCACATCGTAGCCCTCCGCCTGGTAGTCGGCCTTGAGCTGCGCGACGGCCGCAACGCCCAGGACACCGTCGGCGGATTGAGCATACCCATGCACGTCATTGGTGTGCAGTATCACGAGCTTCGTCGGGACGGCATCCCCTGAATCACCGTAACCACCCGCATACCCGAGCGTGACACAGACTGCAGACACCAGGGCGAGCGACGCGATGAGCGTCAGCGTCTTCCTCCATGCTGATCCGAGCATCATGACATCCTTCTCCCGGGGGCCAGACAGGCCCATTCTCCCATAAAAAAGGTGCCTTCACACGCTGCGGGGGACCAGAACCCTGCCAGCTCCCCAATCTCCACAATTTGTCCGGATGACGCATACGGCGCTGCATGCTACCATATAGCGAACATATGTTCGCTATATGGGCGTCCGGGAATGGAGGGGAACGCGATGGACCGGGTGGTGCTGCATTCCGATTGCAACTGCTTCTACGCGAGTGTCGAGATGCACCGCCATCCCGAGCTGCGCGGCACGGCCATGTGCGTGGGTGGCGACGTGGAGTCCCGCCACGGCATCGTGCTGGCCAAGAGCCCGCTGGCCAAGGCCTCCGGTGTCAAGACGGGCGAGGCGCTCTGGCAGGCGCGGGCCAAGTGCCCGGGGCTCATCGTCGTGCCGCCCGACTACCCCGCCTACCTGCGCTATGCGCGCTTGGCACGTATGATCTACTACGACTACACGGACCTCGTCGAGCCGTTCGGGCTCGATGAGAGCTGGCTCGACATCACCGGCACCGTCGGCTGCTTCGGTGGCGAGCCACGTCTCGTGGCCGAGGAGATATCCGAGCGGGTGAAGGCCGAGCTCGGCATCACCGTCTCGGTGGGCATGTCGTGGAACAAGGTGTTCGCCAAGCTCGGGAGCGACCTCGACCCCGGCGACGGCATCATCGAGGTCGGACGCGACACCTACCGTGACACCGTGTGGCCGCTACCCGCCTCCGACCTCATCTACGTGGGACCGGCCACGACCCGCAAGCTCGGCACATGTGGGATCGAGACGATCGGCGACCTCGCATGCGCGGACGACCGCCTGCTCAAGCACCTGCTCGGCAAGATGGGGCTCATCCTGAAGGTGTTCGCATGCGGGGAGGACACGACGCCCGTACGCACGCTCGATCCCGGTTCCGCCGATGTGCTGCGCGAGGTCAAGTCCATCGGCAACGGCCTTACGGCCCCACACGACATCGTCTGCGTGGACGATGCGAAGGCTCTCATCTGGTTGTTGGCGGAGTCCGTCGCGCAGCGTCTGCGCGAATGCCGTCTGCGCACCCGCACCATCGCCGTCGGCGTGCGTGACGCGGGCACGCTCGCAGGCTACACGCGGCAGCGTGCGCTCCGCATCGCCACATGCACGACGGGCGAGATCGCGCATACGGCCTTCGAGCTGCTCCGCGCCAACGAGCCCCTCGACGCGGGACATCCCCTGCGCGCCCTGCATGTGCGGGCCAGCCGGCTCGAGCCGTTCTCCGCATGTCGGCAGCTCGACCTGTTCGGTGACGAGGAGGCCCGCATGGCGGCCGAGCGACTCGACCTCGCGATCGACGGGACACGCCGGCGTTTCGGCAACCGAGCCGTGATGCGCCTGTGCGAGCTCGTCGACCCGACGCTCATGGGACTCGACATCAAAGCCGACAACGTCATACATCCCGTCGGGTACTTCGGCGGGTGACCGGCATGGTGAGGGGGACCATCGCACGGCGCAAGCGCTACGTGGCCGTGGAGGTGCTGTTCGACGAGGATGGGCACATGCTGCCCATGGCCATCCGCTGGGATGACGAACGTCGCTTCGTGGTCGACGAGGTCCGTGATGCGCGTCGCGCCGCGAGCCTCAAGACCGGCGGGGACGGCATGCGCTACACCGTGCGCATCGGCAGCAAGGTCACGTACCTGTTCTTCGAGGACCCGCGCTGGTTCGTGGAGGAGCGCATCGCCGAGATGCCCTAGGCGACCGACGTCAGGTCGGCGCCTGACCATGCCGGGCCCACCCCTGTCGCACGCGGACCACCGTCCGTCTCAGACCGCGAACACGGCCTCCACCCGCTCGGCGAGCTCCCGCCAGGC
>OMSY01000191.1 GCA_900313875.1 uncultured Actinomycetes bacterium | reverse complement strand
TTTCCTCTCGATGTGCGTGGCGATACTTGCCATCTCCCTTACGGGTATGTTCAGGGTGAACAGCGCCCTTGCGACGGTCAAGGCATCTGCAGCCACAGTCCAGGACCAGGTTCCCCATTTCTCGTTGAGCAGGAACGGGAAGAACGTCGTCGTCCTCATGATGGACAGGGCCATCTCGTATTATCTGCCCTACATCATGTACGAGCGACCCGAACTGCAGGAGCAGCTCGACGGGTTCACGTTCTATCCCAACACCGTATCGTATGGCTCGAGCACCAACTCCGGTGCGCCTGGGCTGTACGGAGGCTACGAATACACGCCCGAGAAGCTCAACGAGCAGAGTGACCGCTGGCTGGGGGACAAGCATGACGAGGCGCTCAAGGTGATGCCGGTGCTGTTCGATGAGAACGGATTCGATGTCACCGTTTTCGATCCTCCCTATGCAGGGTATGGCGCGGGGACCGATTTCAGCATCTACAGTGATTATCCCGATATCAAGACCGCCATCACGATGAACGGGCAGTATGAGATCGAGGAATTCGGTACCTCGCTCGCAGTGGATCGGGCCAACTCCCTCAGGAAGCGGAACTTCTTCTGCTACAGCGTGGTCAAGCTCTCTCCCCTGTTGCTCCAGCCGACGCTCTACAGCCGGGGTGATTACAATGCTGCCGCCATGGGGAACACCGGCATCAACGGGGTGACCAGCCCGCAGATCAGGTACGGGACCTCGAGAGCCGAGGGCGTGGACGAGCTGTTCATCGAGGCCTATGCAGTGCTGGAGAACCTTCCGAACATCGCGCAGGTGGACGATGGGGACCAGGGGACCTTCCTGATGATGACGAACGACACGACGCATTCCCCGACGCTTCTCCAGGAGCCTGAGTACATTCCGGCCGCAAGCGTCGACAACACCGAGTTCGACCGCGAGCATGACGTGCGCTATGACGCGCAAGGATCGTCGATCGACCTGTCCAACGACACGGACGACCTGGATACCTCGAAGCACATGCATTATGAGATCAACATGGCTTCCTGGCTCAAGCTGGGTGAGTGGTGTGACTATCTGCGGGAGAACGGCGTATATGACAACACGCGCATCATCATCGTGTCGGACCACGCGAGCAACCTCGGTCTGAGGGACGACCTGATCATGCAGACCGGGACTGCCGCGTTGGGCGGCCAAGACGAGTGGGATGTCCTGCGGTTCAACTGCATGCTCATGGTCAAGGACTTCGATGCGACCGGTTTCCAGGTGGATGACACGTTCATGACCAATGCGGATACCCCCACCCTTGCATCTGCCGGCCTCATCGACAACCCGGTGAACCCCTTCACGGGGAATCCTATAGATGCATCTCCGAAGACCCAAGGTGAGCAGCACCTTTTCGGGACGTTCATATACGATATCGCCAGGAACAATGGCAACGAATTCCTGCCCGGAGATTGGTTTGCGGTGCATGGCAACATCTTCGACGCTGGCAACTGGCGATACCTGGGCTTCCATTAGGCTGGGTATAGCGGGAAGGCGGTTCGGCCATGCAACTCTACATCGACCCCGGTACGGGGAGCATGCTCTTCACGGTGCTCATCGGCTTGCTGAGTGCCGGCGTGTATGCGTTCCGGAGCTTCTTCATCAAGTTGCGGTTCGCATTCAGCGGTGGTCACCAGGAGAAGGCCGCAGATGCCTGCGACGAGTATGTCATCTTCACCGATGACAAACGGTACTGGAACGTGTTCGGACCCATCTGCGACGAGTTCGAGGCGCGGGGCATCGGTCTGAGCTACTTCACGGCTTCTCCCGATGACCCTGCCTTGGAGCGGTCATACGACCATGTGCACTGTGCGTTCATCGGCGAGGGCAACAGGGCCTTCGCGAAGCTCAACATGCTCAAGGCGGACATCGTGCTGTCGAGTACGCCGGGTCTCGATGTGTACCAATGGAAACGTTCGCGTGATGTGAAATGGTATGCGCATATCCTGCATGCTATCAGCGATGCGACGCTGTATCGTATGTTCGGCGTTGATTTCTACGATGCGGTCCTGCTTGCTGGAGAGTATCAAGTTGGTCAGATCCGGGCGCTCGAGGAGGTGCGGGGTCTTCCACCGAAGGAGCTTCCGATCGTGGGTCTCAGCTACATGGACAGGATGGCTGCGCGCTATCAGGAGGCGGGCCCTTGCGAGGACGGGGTGACGACGGTGCTGTTGGCACCGTCATGGGGTGCGAGTGCGATATTCAGCCTGTATGGCGGGGATATCATCGATGCGCTCCTGGAGACAGGCTACCATGTCGTCATCCGCCCCCATCCGCAGTCCATGACCTCCGAGAAGGACATGATCGACCGCCTCAGGACGGACTATCCCAACTCCGACCAGCTCGAATGGAACTTCGATAACGACAACTTCGAGGTCCTGAGGCGCTCGGATATCCTGATCTCGGACTTCTCGGGTGTGATCTTCGATTTCACGTTGGTGTTCGACCGACCGGTCATCTACACCGAACCGTCCCTTGACAAGGCGCCCTATGATGCCTGCTGGCTATCGGAAGAGCTCTGGACCTTCGACACGCTTCCGAGGATCGGGCGTGTGCTGGACATGGACAAGCTGGGGAGCATGAAGGCCCTGATCGACGACTGCCTTGACAACCCGACGTTCCAGGCGGGACGCGACAGGGCTCGAGCCGAATGCTGGGGTTGCCGTGGCGAGTCCGTGAAGGCCACCGTGGACTATCTGGTTGCGAAGCACGAGGAACTGGTCAGCGGGTAATGGGCGCTGTCCCCGCTGCCCCGCTGTCCCACTGCCCGCTGTCGAGCAGGAGCTCGCTACTGGACGAACCTGACTGCCGTTCCGTAAGCCAGGAAATCGATGGCGCCCTCCATGACGGAGCTTCCATCGAAGCGCATCGACACGACGGCGTCCGCGCCCATGGCCTGTGCGTTGGCCACCATGCGCTGCTCTGCGATCTGGCGCCCCTCGAACATCATGTCGGTGTAGGACTTGATTTCCCCGCCGGCGATGTTCTTGAAGCCGGCCATGATATCGCGTCCTATGTGCTTGGACGTGACGACATTGCCTGCCACGAGGCCGAGGACCTGGACCTTCTGCCCGGGCAGTACATCAGCGGTGGTGACGATCATCTGGTGCTCCTTCCGTCATCTGATTCAACGGTCCACAGGATAACATGTCGGCAAACGACCTGCTTGCAGACTGTATGCTGGACATCGATAACGTCCGCATCCCTTCCATGCCTCCGTCACGCAGCCGGGCCATGCTGGCGGCAGGGGTGAGGTGCGGACCATCCGCGACCGTGCCGTGCAGGCGGGCTATTCCGACGCCTATGCGAAGTGCACCGGTAACCATTGCTGGGTTTGCGCTGATGGCACCCCGCCCCGGCCCCGGATAGCACACTGCTCCCGGGGAAAGGACGGGGTGCCAGCGCGCCGTCGCCCACGCCAGCCTCTACCTACAGGTTCGTCTCGAGTGCCTTGACCAGGAACCTGGTCGCACCGTCGCCGGATGCCGAGTCGTAGTACTCCTGGAAGCGCGGGTCAGCCAGATAACCCTGCGCCAGGCTCAGGTGCGCTTCGCGGGTGTAGCCCTCACCCCAATGGATGCGTATCCAGCGCTCATGCATCTGCACAAGTTCCGCTGCTGCCTCGCTTGTGGGGTCTCCGGTCGCCATCGCGATGCGCAGCTGCACCTTGATGGACTCCTCGAGCAGTTCCTTGGCATCCCACTCGTCCTTGGTCAGCGCCATCATCCGCTCGTTGGCCGCATCGATGACGTCATCGCCGTAACGCTCGCGTGCCTCCTGGCCATGCTCCTTCTCGAAACGCTCCAGCCCATATGCTTTCAGGGCCTTGAATGCCGCCTGTTCGTCCATGTCCTCGATCCTCCCTACTGCGGCGATCGCCGTCTTCGTCCTGGCAATCGCCTTTTCCAGTGATTCCCCTTGCGCCTGCAAGGTGGAGAGGTGCGCGACGAGCGCTGCATGCACATCCGTGTCGGGGTCGTCGAACATCCGTCGGATGGTCACCAGCGGCAGGCCACAGGCGCGCATGGACAGCACCTGTGCCAGACGTCTCGCATCCTGCGCACTGTAGCTGCGGTAGCCGCTGTCCGTGCGCGCAGGGGAGAGCAATCCCAGGTCCTCGTAATGCCGCAACGTCCGCGTGCTCACGCCTGCCAGCTTTGCGAGTTTACCTATCGAGTAATGAGCTCTCGAAGGGTCCGGCGCACCCTCATCGGACGTGTCCCGGTACCCGGTACCGCCATCGACAGTGCCGCCATCG
>OMSY01000103.1 GCA_900313875.1 uncultured Actinomycetes bacterium | reverse complement strand
TTCGACGGATCGATCGTCGTCGGCGATCCCGACAAGGAGCTCAACGGGAAGCTCCTCATCGGTGCGAACGAGGCCATCAAGGCGGCTGCCGCGGTGAGTCCGGGTGATACGCTCATCACGGGCAACCGCCGTCGTGTGCAGCAGCTCGCATATGAGGCCGGGGCCGACTGTGTGATCCTCTCCTGTGGCGTGAAGCCCGCGGATGAGATCATCGAGCTCGCCCGAGACAAGGACGCCGCCCTTCTCCTCTCCGGGTACGACACCTATGCCACCGCGCGTCTCGCATCCCTCGCTCAGACCGTGGACATCTATGCCGACAAGGAGGCGCGCACGTTCCCTGCGCAGAAGCTCCTGTCCGAGGCTTCCGCCGACATTCTCGAGAGCTGGCATCGTGAGTCCGTCATCCTCGATGACAACGGTTATCCCACGGGCATCGTGACGCGTAGCGACCTCGCCCGTCCCACCAAGCGCAAGGTCATCCTCGTCGACCACAACTCCGTCGCCGTCTCCGCACCCGGTGTCGAGGATGCGTGCGTCTGCGAGATCGTCGACCACCACCGTATCGGCGACGTCCAGACCACCGAGCCCATCCGCTTCCTCAACTTCCCCTGGGGGTCCACCTCCACGATCGTGGCGCGTGAGTTCCGGGTCAACCTCGTGGACGTCCCCCGTCCGATGGCCGCCATCTTGCTCTCAGGTATCCTCACCGACACCGTGCTCCTCAAGTCACCGTCGACCACCGAGGACGATGTCAGACAGGCCAACCACCTGGCCGATATCCTATGTGTGGACCCCGTCGAGTTCGGCAAGGAGGTCTTCCGTTCGCGTGGTGCCGATACCGATATGCCGATCGATGACCTCATCGACCGCGATGTCAAGGATTACCTCTTCGGCGATGCGCGTTTCATGATCGCACAGCACGATACCGTGGACCTCGCAGCGGTCATGGGCCGCTCGGAGGAGATCATGCAGTCCATGTCCGGTACCCTTGCGACCCACGGCTACGATACGGTGCTGCTGATGGTCACCGATGTGCTCAACGAGGGAACGCAGCTGTTCTGTGTCGGCGACCGGGAGATCGTGGAGCGTGCTTTCGATGTCTCCCTCGAGGAGGGAAGCGTCTGGCTTCCCGGCGTGCTGTCCCGCAAGAAGCAGCTGGTGCCGCGCATCATCGAGTACGGTTTCGTCTAGGACCCAGGTCCGGCTTGCGACGGCCTCGCGGCCGTCGCGAGGTCGTCCTCGATGGCACGGAACACCCTGTCGCGGAGCATGCGGGGGTCGCTGCATGATGAGCGCGCCACGCTCACGCGGAGGGTGCCGCGCGTGCCGCCGTAGGCGGTGCCTTCCCAGAGCATGCGCACTCCCTTCCCCGCGATGGTCGCCACTTGCCCGGCCGCACGGGTCGCATGCTCCACGACCTGTTCTGCAAGTGCCCCGAGATCGCTTCCGGAGGGCACGAGCAGGTCGATATCGACATCCCGGATGTCGCTGAGATGCACGATGGTGTTCTTGTTGATGAGCGCGTTGGGGATCAGGTACCTGTTCCCGTCGATGTCGACGAGCAGGGTATGCCGCCAGGTGACGTCCTTCACCAGCCCCGCTGCGCTGCCGGTCTCGATGTACTCCCCTGGCTGCACGAGCTTGCCGAGCGAGACCTGCAGGCCGCCGATGAGATTGGACAGGGTATCCTGAAAACCGAGCGATATGGCGATGCCGCCGACCCCTAGGGCTGCGACGATGCTCATCGCGTCGATGCCGAAGCAGTTGCTGAGGATCATGGAGAGACCGATCAGCCACAGCGTGACGCGTATGATGTTGCGGAATATCGTTCCAGATGGCAGCGTGGACCCACCGCGTTCGGCAAGCTTGTTGACGATTCCCTCCGCGACCTTCACCACGATGAACGTCATGAGGAAGATGACGATGCCGGTGATGAGGCGTGCGGTCCAAGGGCTGAGTCCGGAGATGAGGTTCTCGATATCCATGAGCGATCCAAACGGGGTGTATGTGGAAGATCCTGTCTGGATGATAGCGCATCATCGTGGCGACCACAGCGTGCCGGTCTTCCGTGCCGGTGGCATCGGTCGTGGTCGACGTGGTCTGCCGATGTTCCTGCTCGCCTTCGGCCAGCAGGCGCTGTCCGACCCTGTCATCGGCTCCGATGCGAGACCCTGTCAAGAAGGGCTCTCATGGGTGGTCGTGGGAGAACGCGGCTTCCTCATCATGACCGCTATGCGCCAATTGTGGAGGAAATGTGAGGAATCCGCAGGTAGAGTAGCCGAACGCGGAAGTAAGGTGAGCCTTACCATCTTCACATATTCACCACGTTCCCGTAGTGTGCGCGCGAAAAACGAAGGCGAACGGCAGCGGTTGGCAACGCCGTTTCCGTATGCCACCGTCTTTGCGCCGTCAAGCGCGGGTATGGCTGTCACATCATCGGTGCATGTTAACCTTCAAATCGGTTTCGAGAGGCGATGTTCCGCGAAGTCGATGGTTCAAGTATCGGAGGCAACACCCCTCCTTTGCGTTTCATCTTTGCGGATCCACCCGAAGCGCCGTTGCCGGTACGCGGGCCGACGGAGTGGAACATCGGTGAACATCCTCAAAGAATCTCGGCGGCTCCAGTAAGGTCGTCCCTCCCGTAAAACGGGTGTTCTTGCAGCTATACTTTGCAAGAACACCCGTTTTCGCTTTCATCGCATCATCGCGTCCGGGACATGGCCGTGCGGGATGGTACAGGGTTCGGCCCCCTGTGCCATCTGGGATGTGGCCATGCGGGACACGAACCGTGCAGAAAGGTGACATCATGTCCAGACAACCCGACCTGTTCTCGAGCCTCATGGATGACGACGGGGATAGGGAGAGACTCGACCGAGGCGGGCAGGGTGACGGGATGCTGTTCTCGACGGCGGACATGCAGGTGGCGATGCCGCCGGACCCCGCACAGCGGGCACGGGAGCTTCGCGAGGAGATAGCACATCATATCCATCAGTACTACGTTCTCGACTCGCCGGAGATCTCCGATGCGGCCTTCGATTCGCTCATGCAGGAGTTGCAGCGCATAGAGGCCGCTCATCCCGAGCTCGTCACCCCTGACTCACCCACCCAACGGGTGGGCGGAGGGGTTTCCGAGCAGTTCGCCCCCGCACGCCATGCGACCGCCATGTACTCGATCGATGACGCCATGGACCTCGATGAGCTCGATGCCTGGCTCCGACGCACCCAGGAGGCGCTCGGAGGGGCAGTCGAGTACATCTGCGAGCTCAAGATCGACGGGTCCTCCATCGCGCTCACCTACCGCGACTCCCTGCTGGTCCGTGCGGCGACCCGTGGTGACGGGGTCATCGGGGAGGATGTGACTGCCAACATCCTCACGCTGCATGACATCCCGCATCATCTGGGGGAGGACATTCCGGGGAGCATCGAGATCCGTGGTGAGGTCTATATGCCCAAGGCGAGCTTCAAGCGTCTCAACGACGAGCTCGATGCCGTGTATGACAGCAAGGTCGCCGAGGCGGTGGCGCTCGGGCGCGACCCCTCGCATATCGCAGCACCGAAGCATTTCGCCAACCTGCGCAATGCCGCTGCGGGCTCGCTGCGGCAGAAGGACCCTGCGGTCACTGC
>OMSY01000202.1 GCA_900313875.1 uncultured Actinomycetes bacterium | reverse complement strand
GTCTTGACCAGACCGAGCCAGTCGCGCGAGGGAGCCGAGCTCTTCTGGGTGAGGATCTCGACCCGGTCACCCATCTGGAGCTCGTAGGAGAGCGGGACGATGGACCCGTTGACCTTGGCACCCACGCAATGATGACCGACCTCGGTGTGGATGGCATAGGCGAAGTCGATCGGCGTGCTGCCCGCACGCAGCGAGATGACCTCGCCCTTGGGGGTGAAGACGAAGACCTCGGCGTCGAAGAGGTCGATCTTGAGGTTGTCCATGAACTCCTGGGCATCGGAGACACCGCTCTGCCAATCGAGCATCTGGTTGAGCCAGGAGAGCTTCTCATCGAGGTCGAGGTTGTCGGGGGCATCCTTGCCCGCCTTGTAACGCCAATGCGCCGCAACACCGTACTCGCTCATGCGGTGCATCTCCTTGGTGCGGATCTGTATCTCGAGCGGTCGACCGGCCGAACCGATGACCGTCGTGTGGAGCGACTGGTACATGTTGAACTTCGGCATCGCGATGTAGTCCTTGAACCGCCCGGGCATCGGATGCCAGAGCGTGTGCACCGCACCAAGGCTCGAATAGCAGTCCTTGACCGAATCCACGATCACGCGCAAGCCGATGAGGTCGTAGATCTCGGAGAAATCCTTGCCCTTCTGCGTCATCTTGCGGTAGATGGAGTAGAGATGCTTGGGGCGCCCCGAGATCTGGGCACGGATCCCCACCTTGTCGAGCTCGTCACGCAGGAGCTTCATCGACTCGTTGAGATAGGCCTCCCGTGCCGCACGGGTCTCGGACACCATCTTGGAGATCTGCTGGTACTTCGCAGGCTCCAGGTAGAAGAACGAGAGGTCCTCGAGCTCCCACTTGATCGACGAGATACCGAGACGGTTGGCGAGCGGCGCGTAGATCTCCATCGTCTCCTTGGCCTTGAAGATGCGACGGTCCTCCTTGAGCGACATGAGGGTCCGCATGTTGTGGAGACGGTCGGCGAGCTTGATGACGATGACGCGGATATCCTTGCTCATCGCGATGAGCATCTTGCGCAAGGTGCTTGCCTGGGACTCGGTGAGCGACTCGACCTCGATCTTTGAGATCTTGGTGACGCCGTCGACGAGCGTCGCCACGGTCGGGCCGAACTCATCCGACACGTCCTCGAAGGAGGTGTCGGTATCCTCGACGGTATCATGCAGGAGAGCAGCGCAGATGCTGTCGGCATCCATCCGAAGCTCCGCCAGGATGAAGGCGACCTCGACAGGATGGATGATGTACGGCTCACCGCTCTTGCGTCTCTGCTCCTTGTGGACACCGGAGGAGAAGACGAAGGCACGGCGGATCTTGCGCACGTCCGCATCGCTGAGATAGGTGCCGACCGTGGTGATGAGCCGCTCGAAACGCGCCTTGGTCGGGTTGACCTTGCGGGGTTTGACCTTCTCGGCCCCATCCATCTGACATCACCTCCCCCTGAGTCCCGGTGCGCGCCGCACCCTATGGTATACGGTTACCCTATTCTAACGCAGCGCCCCGGACGATGACAGGACCCGTGCTCCCCATGTCGCGGATCCGGAACCTGCCCGTCACCGCACGATCCGATGCGATGCGGAGTGCCTGCCGCATCCGGGAAGCCATCATCGGCCCCGCATCCGACGGTCTTGTGCCCCGACCCGGCCATACCGGCATCGCGACGGTTGCAACGGGCGCCCTCACTCCCCTTCCGCACCCTGCGACCCGGGCAGGATGGGTCGGTTGAAATGGCGCAGGACCTCATCGGGAGACGAGTCGAAGGCCCACCGTCTGAACCCCGCGAACGCCTCGAGCGCACCACGCCCCTCGAGATAACGGGCCGACTGGGCGAGCTCCATCCTGGGCGGATGCTCGACGAGCACGATGCGCCGTGCGGAACCGTAACCGCGTGTCTCGAGGAAGCCGAGCTCCCTGAAGACCGCGATGCCGCTCGAGACACCCGACTCCCCGAGCTTGGATTTGGAATCGATACGTCGGCACCTCTCGACGAGCCCGGCGTTCGAGACCTGGAAACCATCCTCGCCATACCCCGTCTCAGCAGCCAGCTGCCTCAACGCACGGTACAGGCTGACGAGCTCATCACGGCCCGGGGCGGTCGATTCCAGGATGCGCTCGTTGATGACCACGTCGTCCTTGCCGTAGAGCAGATGCACGTGGGCCTCCTGCCCATCGCGACCGGCACGCCCGGCCATCTGGTTGAACTCCACCCCATCGAACGGAAGGTGGTAGAGCACGACGTTGCGGATATCGGGGATGTTGACACCCTCACCGAAGGCGCTGGTGGACACGATGGTCTGGAGGACCCCGTCCCTGAACGCCCGCTCGACCTTGAGACGGTCCCCCTTCGGGATACCTGCATGGTAGAAGGCGACCTGCGATGCATGCGACGGAAGCCGTTTGCGCAGCGTACGGGCGATGCTTGCCGCCTGCTCGCGCGAGTTGACGTACACCACGGTCTTGCCGCCGGTGTCGACGAGTCGGGCGAGGTAGGCATCCCGCCGTTTGAGATTGCGCTGGTCGACGACGGCGAGGTTCTCGCGAACCGAAGGGTCGCAGACGACCTCGTCGATGCCGCAGGTATCGACGATGACCCGCGCCGTCGTGTCATCCGCGGTCGCCGTACAGGCGAGCACGACCGGATCGCCCATCGCCTGGCGGGCCGCCCCCACCGCCATATAGGCAGGTCGATGGGCATCGGCGATATGGTGCGCCTCATCGATGACGAGGAACCCGATGCGACCAGCCCGTGCGAAGCGGTCGGCATGGATGGTGAGGAACTCCGGGGTGGTGAGGATGCAATCCACCAGACCTTCCGCAAGCGCCTCGAAGACCGAGGCCCGCTCGGCCGCAGAGCTCTCCCCGGTGAGCACGCGCACATCGAGACCGAACTGCATGAACCTCTCCTGCAGGTGGAAGGCCTGGTCGGCCACAAGGGCGCGCAGCGGGTACACGAAGACCGATGCACGGCGCTGCCTGAGCGCGGTGCGGGCGGCATGAATCTGGAAGATGAGCGACTTGCCACGTCCCGTGGCCATCACGCAGAGGACCGACCTGCCTGCGCCGAGCGCGTCAAGTGCGGCGGACTGCGCCTCATGCAGCCCATATGGACCGATGAACCCCTCACGCAACCGCTCCAACAAGATGGCGTCATCACATGCCGCAAGGGAATCACGCATCGCACGTACCTGCATGACGTCAAGGACGCCATCCTCCTCATCATCCCCCTTGCGGACGAGGATGTTGGCACCGAAGCTGCGCTCACCGCCGTCACCGGTACGCTCCTCGAGCACCGCACGGTAGGTCTCACCGGCGTCCATGGCCGGGGCGAGACGTGCCGAGAGACGTGCGTTGAGGTACCCGATCTGACCAGCCGCCGCAACGACCGCGATCGCATTGCCATCATGGGCGTTGCCGGGTTCGCGCACGAGTCGCAGGTCCGCGGGGGCGGTCAGCACCCGGAGCACCTCCTGACGTCCCTCGAAGGTGACACCCGCGACCTTCGTATGGAACGAACGTGCATCGAGGATACCCGCGTAATCGGACCGGTCGAGGAACTCCTCGCTCCGCGCGAAAAGCTCGGAGACGAGCTCGAAAGCCGCCGTCATATGCGATTCCGCAACGACCGGGGCCTCCGGCAGCACGATGTCCTTGATCATGAGCTGGGGCGTGACGTTCCCGCGGTACTCGTTACGCTCCGCACCGAACACGATGTC
>OMSY01000023.1 GCA_900313875.1 uncultured Actinomycetes bacterium | reverse complement strand
TTCGTGATCGCCATATCGGACCTCCTCACACACTCGAAATCCCCAAGTTCCGACATTGTCGAGCATCATCCCGCAGGATACTATAGCCAACATGGGGGCGCCGAGACAGGTGCCAAGAACGGCGCGATGGTATGGGGACGAGACGGAGGTACGGGCTGATGAACCGGCTCGAGAGGATATCGCGAGACCTCGCCACGGGTGTCCCCGCCTCAGTCGCCACCATCATGGACCGGCTTGGGAAGAAGGGCTTCGAAGCCTACATCGTCGGAGGCTGCGTACGTGACGCGATGCTGGGCAGAACGCCCGATGACTGGGATGTGACCACCAACGCCACACCCGCACAGATGAAAGGCGCCGTGGGTCTCCCCTCGAGGGACACGGGTCTCAAGCATGGAACGGTCACGTTCATCGTGGACGGCGAAACAATCGAGACGACGACCTTCAGAACCGAGAGCGGATACTCGGACAGCAGGCATCCTGACAGCATCGGATTCGCCTCCACGCTTGTGGAGGACCTGTCCAGACGCGACTTCACCGTCAACGCGATGGCATGGTCCCCCGAAACCGGGATAGTCGACCCCTTCGACGGGGTGGCGGACCTCGAGCGCCATGTCCTGCGATGCGTCGGGGATGCAAACGAGAGATTCGCCGAGGACGGGCTGCGCGTGATGCGGGCCCTGCGGCTCGCCTCCGTCCATGGACTCGACATCGAGGAGGAGACCGCATGCGCGATGCATGCCAAGCGGATGACACTCGACGCCGTGTCCAGGGAGCGGATATCGGTCGAGCTTGCCAAGATGATGGCAGCACCTGACGGCCGGCATCTCGGGGACATCGTCAGACAGTTCCCGGATATCATGTTCCAGATCGCACCCGAACTCGAGACGACCTACGGTTTCGCACAGGACAACCCGCACCACGACCGGGATTGCTGGACGCACATGGTGGACGTGATGGCAGGCACCGATGCGGACCCCGAACTCCGTCTGGCGGCACTGCTCCACGACATCGGCAAGCCCGCCTGCAAGACGATGGACGATGAGGGCATCGCGCATTATCCTGACCACGCGACGACAGGGTCGAGGATGGCCGGCACGCTGCTGCGTCGGCTGAAGTTCCCCCGCAAGACGGTCGATGAGGTCACCTTCCTGATCCGACAGCATGACAGCTGGCCTGCACCGACGCTCAGGTCGGCAAGGCGGTTCCTAGCGCGGTGCGGCGATGAGACGACCGCCCGGAAGCTGTTGAGACTGATGAGGGCGGACCGTCTCGCGCACGCGCCGGGTTCCATCTATGGGCAGCTTGATGACCTCGACAGGTTCGAACCCCTCATGGAGGCAGCCCTGCAAGACCGCATGGCGTTCAAGGTCGCGGACCTGGAGATCGACGGCAACGACCTCATCGCACTGGGATGGGAACCAGGCCCCGGATTGGGCGCAGAGCTCGAGCGGCTCTTCGACCTGGTGCTCTCCGGGGACCTTCCGAACGAGCGTGCCTCCCTGCTCGCCGCAGTCTCCCAGAAGCCGGACGGGCACGCAGGACGATCATGACCGACACCAGGCGGGGCACCGGATGGCGCGCTGGTCCCGATACGCGCCAGCCCTATCGCAAGGTGACGTTACGGGCGAATTCCCTGGCACGCCTCTGAGCTGCATCGTGTGATTCCCCGCTCTGGCGGTCCCATGATGCAAGCACGTAGACCGTACACGATGGATTCGACGAGGGGCTACCCAGTTTCATGACACCCGAGTCCGTCTGTGGGCCCCAATCGTTGCTCAGGCAGGTGATTTCATATTCCTTCCTGCCGTTGACCATGATTGCCGTGCTCACCCCGACCGACAGCGGCCCACCAAGATGTCCCTCGTCATAACGTATCGATGCATTGGAGAGGGAGGCGGGCAGCGACACGGAATAATACCGCGTCTGATAACCGGAATCCTTGCTCGTGGGTGTGACACGCGGAGAAACCGCCGATGCGCTTCTCGTAGGGGTTGGCGTGATGTTGGTGACGACCGGTGATGGACCGGGTTCGGGCCAGTCGACCAACCTGAGACCAAGCAACCCGGGAACGGCTCCAAAAACCAGACCAACAAGGATGACGAAGACGAGCCCACCTCCAAACATGATTCCCCCGAGCAGGCCGCCTCTCTTCTTGCCGTCTGACATCTTCGCAACCACCAGACCTCATCTGACGCCGGGCTGATGGTCGCCTGGGCCATGATGGCGATGATGCTCGCTCCCCGGGCGAAGGAGCTGACACGGGTCTT
>OMSY01000118.1 GCA_900313875.1 uncultured Actinomycetes bacterium | reverse complement strand
CCGTCGAGCATGTTCGGCGAGATCATGGTGAGCGCGGACTTCAGCTCGAAGCCCTTCGCATCGGCTTCGATTTCGAAACTGCTGGGCAGGTCCACATCGTCTTTCGAAAGGTCTAGGCTTTCCTGCAAGCCCGGAACGGCATATCCGATGACGATGTAGCGATCATCGTCTTCCATGACACGTCCGCTCGTGACTTTGACGTTCGAGAAGATGTCGGCGTCGAGAAGCACGCCAGTCAGCGTGACGAACGGCGTGTAAATCTGCTGCTGCACGCCGTTGACCATCGCCGTGGCGGTCGCCGTGTTCGTGAATTCGTAGCGAATGACCACATGCCCGGTTGCGCCGGCGATTTCCTCGGGCGTGACCTTGACGCCATCGAGCTCATAGGTCACGTTCACCTTGATGGGAAGCTCTGAAGTGGTCGTTCCCGTGTATTCGACGTCTTTGCCCTCGGAGTTCCAGGTGAGGGACTCCCCCTTTGCACTGTAGCTTGCCTCGTCACCGTCTGCCTCGATATCTGAAAGCGACGTGACATCTGTGAGCGTGGAGGCCTTGTCGGGATTGCTCAGCTTGGCCGTCACTTCAACCTTCTTCACCGTGCCGTCGGGCAGCGTGTAAACGTGAACCGTTTCCGACTTCTCCGGCGCTGCGACAGGCTGGGTACCCTGCGCACCCGATGACGAGCTCTCACCTTCGGTTGCAAACGCGCTGCCCGCTGCAAGCGCCAAAGAGCACAGCACGGCCAGTGAAATAACGCCGAACACATGGCCAAACCGTCTCAAATTCCCAACCATCATGAACCTCCTCGGAGCAACGCACATTCTGCTCATGTGATAAGTATGTTAACGCTAACTCTTTGTGAAAGTAACCTTTTTTACTATATCGTCAGTATTTGTTGAGTTGATGGGCGAAGCGCCGGGAAATGTGCCAAAAGGACAGTCCTTTTGGCACATTTCTCCCGTCCGCAGAGCCCCCTACAGGTGGATGGGTTCGTCGGTAATCACGCCGTCTTCCATGGTGGCATAGCCGCCCACATACACGTCAGTTGCACGACCCGTGAGCTCCCAACCCAGAAAACCGCTGTTCTTCGCCCTGGACTCGAACTCTCCTTCCGTGACCGTCCATTTGAGTTCGGGGTCGATTACCGTAAGGTCAGCACGGCAGCCCGGTTCGAGGGCCACGCGGTCGATTCCCAAGATGCGGCGCGGATTGACGCTCATGAGCTCGACCATGCGCTGCCAGGTGATTACCCCGTTGTTCACGAGATTGCCCACGATCAGGCCGACGCTCGTCTCGATGCCCGTCATGCCGAACGGCGCATTCTCGAACTCGCGCGCCTTCTCGTAATCGGCATGCGGTGCATGGTCGGTCACGATGCAATCCACCGTGCCGTCTACGACGCCCTCGATAATCGCCGCGGCGTCTTCTGCGGAACGCAGCGGCGGGTTCACCTTCATGTTCGTGTTGTAGTCGTCGCCGATGAACTCCTCGTTGAGGAACATATGGTGCGGCGTGACCTCGCAGGTCACCTTGGCACCGTCCTGTTTTCCGCGTCGGACGAGGTCGAGCCCGTGCGCCGACGAGAGATGCTGGATATGGATGGGGCAACCCGTGAGTTTCGAGATCTCGATATCGCGGACGATCTGGATCTCCTCGCCTGTGGCCGGCCAACCTGCCAAACCAAGGCGCGTCGACACGGCGCCCTCGTTGATTTGGCCGGTGCCGACGAGGCTCTCATCTTGGCAGTGGCTGCTGACCGCGCATCCGAACTGGGCGGCGTAATCCATGACGCGGCGCATCATGCCGGCGGATTGCACGCCGCGACCGTCGTCGGTGAACATGACGGCGCCATGGGCCACCATGTCGCCCATTTCGGAAAGCGCCTCGCCCATCTCGCCTTTCGTGCACGCGCCCGATACGTGCACGCGGCACTTCCCCACCTCGGCAGCACGCGAGCGAACGTACTCGACGATCGCCCCGGTGTCGATGATGGGCTTGGTGTTGGGCATGCAGCACACGTCGGTGAATCCGCCATGCGCGGCCGCGCGCGTGCCCGACTCGATGTCTTCCTTGTACTCGAAGCCCGGATCGCGCAGGTGCACATGCATGTCGACAAGCCCGGGCACGAGCACCTTGCCGCCGAGGTCGCGCTCGACGCCCTTCTCCATAGTCAGGTCGTGACCGACTTCGACGATCACCCCGTCGCGGATGAGGATCTCGCAAACTTCGTCGAGCCCCACCTGCGGGTCGATTGCATGTACGTTCTTGAGCAGCAATGCCATTGTTGAACTCCCATCTCCGACGCGTTGAAGGAGGACCTGTCCTTCTCAGCGCTTCTACGTTCTTTTGTTTTTCACTCTATCCTTTCGATACCGACTCTGCCGTTGAAATTTTGTAGAAAGGGGACTGTCCCCTTTCTACAAATTTATGGCATCCTCGCCATCGCCGAGCAGCAGGACGGTTTTTTGCAAAAAGGGGACTGTCCCCTTTCTACAATTTCATGGCATCCTCGCCACCGCCGAGCAACAGGTAGAGGGCGGCCATGCGCACGAGGATGCCGGCGTACACCTGGTCCAAGATGACCGAACGAGTAGGATGGTCGGCCATGAAGGCATCCAACTCGACACCGCGGTTTATGGGACCGGGATGGCAGATGATGGCATCCGGGCGCATGAGTGCATCTCGGCGTTCGTTCAGTCCGAAAAGCATCGAGTACTCGCGCAACGAGGGGAACGGCGCACCTTCGAGGCGTTCCTGCTGGATG
>OMSY01000213.1 GCA_900313875.1 uncultured Actinomycetes bacterium | reverse complement strand
CCCATCGATGGAGTTGAGCGCGTTTTCCACAAGCACCTTGCATTTGCCGCAATGCATGTTCCCGATGTAGAAGACGACCTCGTAGGGGTAATGTGTCGGGTCGGTATCGGCCACCCGATGTGGGGTGGCAGAGGTGTCACGGCCGCAAGAACAGGTGTTGTGCTCGTGCTTCTGATGGCGCACGAAGCCGGTTGTCACGGCAAGAAGCACGGCAACGAGTGCCAGGTATGTCCAGATCATCGGAGCCTTCGCCTCCTCGTGCATTCATGGTGTCCGTGATGGGAATCGTCCGGTATCCCGATGATAGCGGGGAGTCCATACCGGGCAGGACGATTCTCCGCATATGGTCCCTGGGGCACGTGATTGGCAGTCGTTTCGACGGAGCGTGTCAAGATTGACGCCCTGTGGTCCGTTCGCCCCGCAAGGTGGTTATGCGACAATGGGCATGATGGAAGCTGGAGGAGGGAGAGCAGATGGATTACAAGGAGATGCTCGCGCATGCACGCGAGCTCATGCAGGGACGTTGCTCGGTCTGCCGCGAATGCAATGGCGTGGCGTGCTCGAACCGGATACCCGGTCCGGGTGCCAAGGGCAGCGGGGATGTCGCCAAGCGCAACTTCGATGCCTGGCGGGATATCAGGGTCAACATGGACACGCTTTGCGATGGTTTCACCCCTGACACCTCGGTCACGCTGTTCGACAGGACGTTCGTCCTGCCCGTCTTCGCGGGACCTGTCGGGGCGGTGGACATGCATTACGGGGATGCCTTCAATGACCGTACCTACAACGACCAGCTCGTCCGTGGTTGCGTCGAGGCAGGCACCTGCGCCTTCACCGGAGATGGGATGGACCCCTCGGTCATGGAGGCTGCGACACGTGCGGTCGCGGGTGCGGATGGTCTCGGGATACCGACGATCAAGCCTTGGAACGATGAGATCGTCGCGGACAAGATGGAGCTGGTGAGGGCGTCGGGGGCATTCGCGGTGGCCATGGATGTCGATGCAGCGGGTCTGCCGTTCCTCAAGAACCTGGACCCGCCGGCGGGGAACATGTCGGTCGAGCGCCTTCGGGCCATCATCGCGAGTGCGGAGAGGCCCTTCATCGTGAAGGGCGTCATGACCGTCACCGGCGCTCTGAAGGCCATGCAGGCGGGGGCGTCCGCCATCGTCGTGTCGAACCACGGTGGGAGGGTGCTCGACCAGTGCCCTGCCACGGCAGAGGTGCTTCCCGAGATCGTGGATGCGGTCGGCGGCGGCATCCGGATCCTCGTGGATGGTGGCATCCGGTCCGGTGTCGACGTCTTCAAGGCGCTCGCGCTCGGGGCCGACGGGGTCATCGTCGCGCGGCCCTATGCGATCGCCACGTATGGTGGCGGCGCAGAGGGCGTGAAGATGCTCACCGACAAGCTGCGTGGGGAACTCGAGGATACGATGTCCATGTGCGGGGCGCCCACCATCGCGGACATCACCCGGGATATGGTGCGATGAAGGAGATTCACCTTCATCGCTTGCGGGGCCGGTAGGTCGTTCCTAAGATGGGGGGCACTGCTTTCTGAGCTGCCTGCCATCGGAACGGAGCGCACACATGGCCATCCCGGGTATCCCCATGATCGTCCTGTCGTCCCTGCTCGGTCTTCTGTCGGCGGCGTTCATCACGCGGATGTGCTGGAACGTGACACATGGCGGGCGGGCATCCGGCCTCAGGACCGTCTGCGAGGTCTGTGGCGCACCGCATCCCGGTGTCCTGCAAGTGCCCTTGCTCGGCTACCTTGTCAGCAGGGGCAGATGCCGGGAGTGCGGCGCGCGCCTTCCTTTGCGGTTCGTGCTCTGCGAGGTCTGGTTCTCAGCACTCTTCCCCCTGCTTCTCGTGGCATATGGCACCCAACGTGAGGTCGTCGAGCTTGCGCTCCTCTCGTGCCTGTTGCTCGTCGCGGCTCTTGTGGACCTCGATGAGCGGGTCATCCCGAACATGCTCGTCATCATCATGGTGTTCGTGAGGGTGGTTTTCTGCCTGCTGTCCGCGTATCCTCTCCAGCAGCTGTTGCGTTCGATATCGGCGGGACTGATGCTCTTCCTCCCGCTCCTGCTCCTCGTGCTCGT
>OMSY01000010.1 GCA_900313875.1 uncultured Actinomycetes bacterium | reverse complement strand
GTCATGTTCTTCACGAGCTGCTGCACGGCGGGCATACGGGTCGAGCCACCGACGAGGATGACCTCGTCGATGTCGGAAAGCGACAGGTCCGCATCGTTGACGGCGACGGTGACGGGCTTCTTGCAACGCTCGAGCAGATCGCGCGTGATGCGCTCGAACTCCGCGCGGGTCAGCGTGTAGTCAAGATGCACGGGGTTGCCATCGACGGCGGTGATGAAGGGCAGGTTGATGTTGGCCTGCTGCGTGTTGGACAGCTCCATCTTGGCCTTCTCAGCAGCCTCCTTGAGACGCTGCAGGGCCATCTTGTCGTTGCGCAGGTCGACGCTCTGGTCAGCCTTGAACTTGTCGGCGAGCCAGTCGATGATGCGCTGATCCCAGTCATCGCCACCGAGATGGTTGTCACCGTTGGTGGAGAGGACCTCGAAGACACCATCCCCAAGCTCGAGGATGGAGACATCGAAGGTGCCGCCACCGAGGTCGAAGATGAGGACACGCTCATCCGTGCTGGTCTTGTCAAGACCATAGGCGAGGGCTGCAGCCGTGGGCTCGTTGATGATGCGCTCGACCTCGAGGCCTGCGATCTTGCCCGCGTCCTTGGTTGCCTGACGCTGCGCGTCGTTGAAGTATGCCGGCACGGTGATGACGGCCTTGTCGACCTTCTCGCCAAGATATTTCTCAGCGTCAGCCTTGAGCTTCTGCAAGACCATGGCCGAGATCTCCTCGGGGGTGTAGTCCTTGCCGTCGATGTCGACATCGGAACGTCCGTCCTTGCCCGGCTTCACGTTGTAGGGGACGGTCTTGCGCTCGGACTCGGTCTCGGTGTAGTTGCGGCCGATGAAACGCTTGATGGACGAGATGGTGTTCTCGGGGTTGGTGACGGCCTGGTTCTTCGCAGGCTTGCCGACGACCCGCTCCCCATCCTTGCGGAAACCGACGACAGAGGGGGTCGTGCGGTCACCCTCCGAGTTGACGATGATCGTTGGCTCGCCGCCCTCGAGCACTGCCATGGCCGAGTTCGTGGTGCCCAAGTCGATACCGATGATCTTTCCCATTGCCTGTTTCCTTTCGTCCTGGTGCTGATGCACCGTTGATACACATAGGTCAGGGCAAGCTCCCGCCTCGATGCCATCCGCTGTTCATATGTCGAGGCGCTTAGAAAAGCTTGCGCTAATGACACTATGAAATCTAAGTGTCTTGATGTCAAGTTTTGTCACCTGAGCGTTGATATGAATCCAAGATGGGGTCTTTGCCCCCGGACAACGGCTCCCCGCCATTCACCAGGCCCCTTGGAACGACCCTTGTCAGCATGGGCATGAGTAGGTATCTTTACCGCGTTGCACACGATGCCATATGCCCCGCGACCGTGGGGCACGACCTGCAAGCCCGATTGCCCTGAAAGAGGAGTCTCCATGCCACGTCCCGTTATCGACCCGACAGAGTGCTCCGCATGCGGCATCTGCGTCGATGCCTGCCCCAACGGCGTGCTCGAGATCGTCGGTGACCGCTCGGCCATCGTCGACGAGGATGCCTGCACCGGTTGCGGGAGCTGCTTGGAGGAATGCCCGATGGGCGCCATCCTCGATATCGAGGACGAGTAGCATCACGTACTCAGTCGACGGGCTTCCTGCGCGCCGCCTTCAACTGGTGCCAGGACCTGCGTTTCGCTTCATCGGAGACAAGGGATTCCTCGAACGAGTCGACCGCCAGGAAGCGGCGCCCAGCTGCGCGGACCAGCTCGCCATAGACCGGCAGTGACGTTCCCAGCGCCTGGGACACCACCTCCCGTGCAGGGGGGTCGACGCTCACCACCACCGCCGGATCGATGGCCTCGATGATGATGCGGAGGTCACCAGGGGGAAGTCCTGCGACATCGATGGCGGCAAACGAACCCTCTCCATACCCGAGCGCCACCGCAGCCTTCGCGAGCGCGATGCCATCTTCACCCGAGCAGATGGCCCCGCCCGCCTGCTCGGCAGGACCGGGTACCCCCTTGCAGCACAGGAACCCGGCAAGCAGGTCGCCCGCTATGAGATGCCGGTACGGCTCGACGGCTGCACGCGCCGCCCCAAGGAAGCTCTCGTCCATGTCCCGCCCTCCGTTCCAGGTTCCAGCGGTTCCCTGATTATAGCCTGATGGCAGGCAGACGGATGATGCCTCAACGGCTCGACAACACGTTCGCCGACGGCATGTTACGCTCCATCCGCTTCGTGTTAAGGTGGGGGCAATGCAAGACAACCTCTATATGTCGGCATCATCCTAAGGAGGCCCCATGGCTGTCACCGAACTCGATACCAGCAACTTCGACCAGTTCGTCCTGCAAGCCGAGAAGCCCGTCCTCGTCGATTTCTGGGCTGTATGGTGCGGCCCCTGCCGCACGATGGGACCCATCATCGAGGACATCGCCGCAGAGCGCGATGATTTCGCGGTATGCAAGTGCAACGTCGACATCGCCGGTCCCATCGCCCAGCGCTACGGCATCGCAAGCATCCCGACGCTCATGTTGTTCAAGGGAGGCAAGCCCGTCCACTCCATCATCGGTGCGCAGCCCAAGGCGAACATCCTCGCGGAGCTCGCACCCCATCTGGCATAGCATCGACGCACGTGCCCAGGCCCCAGCATCCCTGGGCGCGTGTGCAGAACATCCGGCAACACGCCCGGAGGCGGTCCACCTCTCCGGGCACACTTCATGAAAGGACCTGCATCATGTGCGTCAACGGAGTCAACACCAACCAGCTCAAGTCGACGATCGAGCAGATCGACGAGGCCGTGGCCCTCACACGTCGCTGGACCCACCGTCTCTATCATCTTGCCGATGATGGTGGTCAGGACAAGACCGCCAAGGCCCTGAAAGAGGTCCAGGGCCTGCTCGACGAGGCACGCGCCGCCCTCACCGACGCCAACGATGCCGTCGACGAGGATGATGCCAAGGACGTGACGGTGACCCGCGTCTAGCAGGGAAGACCCTCTGAAGGAGGCCACATGAGCAGCGACCTCGTACGCTTCACCATCGCGATGCCACAAGATCTCCTCGAGAAGCTCGACGAACGGGCAGCACGGCGCGGCATCAGGAAGAACCGCTCCGAGGCGATCCGCGACCTTGTGCGAGATGCCCTGGTCGAGGACAGCTGCGCAGACCCCGACCAGGAGATCTGCGGCACGCTCACGATGGTGTACAACCATCATGCGAGCGACCTCACCAAGCGGCTCGACGATGTGCAACACGACCACTGCGACGAGATCATCTCGACCATGCACATCCATCTCGACGCACACAACTGCCTCGAGATCATCGCGATGCGCGGCAGCGTCGCACAGGTCAAGGAGATCGCGGATGCGCTCCTCGGCCTGAAGGGCGTCAAGCACGGCAGCCTCACCACCACGACGACCGGGGAGGCGTTGTAGCCCTTGCAGACACCATCCGCCCCCTTCGCGTTCGACATCCTCGTCCGAGGCATCGTTCAGGGAGTTGGGTTCAGGCCCTTCATCTACAACCTCGCCCGCAACCTCGGGGTCACGGGATGGGTGCTCAACGCCACCGATGGCGTGCATGTCCACGCCGAGGGTTCCGAGGTGGACACGGTCACCTTCCTGCGCAGCATCAAGAAGATGGCCCCAGGGATGGCGCGCATCGACTCCCTCACCTATGAGCAGGTGCAACCCGAGGGGTATCCTTCCTTCGAGATACGCGAGAGCAGGGAATCCTTCTCGGCCTCGACGCTCATCTCCCCGGACATCGCCACCTGCCCCTCGTGCACACGCGAGCTCTTCGACCCGCATGACCGGCGCTTCCACTACCCGTTCATCAACTGCACCCAATGCGGCCCGCGCTTCACGATCATCGACTCCCTGCCCTATGACCGCCCGAACACCTCGATGCAGACGTTCCAGATGTGCCCGAGCTGTTCACGCGAGTACCATGACCCGACCGACCGGCGCTTCCATGCCCAGCCCGATGCCTGCTTCGCCTGCGGCCCGCAGCTCATCTGGCGCTATGGAGATGCCCCCGCCATGCGCGCGCATGCCCCAGGTATGTCGGACATGGTCATCGCCCAGGCAGCGGCCGTCATCGAGCAGGGGGGCATCGTCGCGATCAAGGGACTTGGCGGATACCATCTCGCCTGCGACGCCTCCAACAGGAACGCGGTGCTCAAGCTGCGCCAGCGCAAGCATCGCCCCCACAAGCCGTTCGCCATCATGGTCCCGGGGATGGAGGATGCCCGGGCCATCGGCGTGGTGGGTCCCACCGAGGAGAAGCTGCTCTCCGGCAGCGTGCGCCCCATCGTGCTGCTGCAACGCAAACGCAACTCCCTCCTTGCCCCTGGCATCGCCTCGGGCCTGCGCGAGATCGGTGTCATGCTGCCCTACACCCCCCTTCAGCACCTGCTGCTGCACCGCATCCAGCTCCCCCTCGTGATGACCTCGGGCAACCTCTCCGAGGAGCCCATCCTCGCGAGGGATGACGAGGCCCTCGAGTTCCTCAGCCCCATAGCGGATGCGTTCCTCTCCAACGACCGGCCCATCCTCTCGCGCTACGATGACTCGGTCACCCGCGTCGTCGATGACGAGGTGGTGATGGTCCGTCGCGCACGCGGCTATGCGCCCACCCCGCTGCCCCTGCCCGAGAGCCTGCGTGATGCACCCGAGCTCCTCGCTTGCGGTCCGGAACAGAAGAACACCTTCTGCTACACACGCGAAGGCTCGGCGTTCATCTCGCAGCACCTCGGGGACCTCGAGAACGCCCTCACGTACGAGGTCTGGGAAGGTACCGTCCACCATTACCGCAGGCTCTTCGGATTGGATCCCGTGGCCCTCGCATGCGACAAGCACCCCGGCTACCTCTCCACGCAATGGGCGCACGAACATGCAGCCGAATACCCGCGCGGCCTGTTCGAGGTACAGCATCACCATGCCCACATCGCCTCGGTGACCGCCGAGCACGACCATCCCGGCAAGGTGGTCGGCGTCGCCCTCGATGGCACCGGTTTCGGGGATGACGGCACGGTCTGGGGAGGGGAGATACTCCTCTGCGACTGGGTGGAGAGCACCCGTGTGGCGCATCTTGCCACCTTCGGACTTCCAGGTAGCGCTGCTGCGATCAAGCATCCCCCGCGCATCGCCTGGGCGCTTCTGCGCGAGCATGACCTGACGGGCCATCCTGCGGCACGGTTGACCCGGTCGCAGATGGACGAGGAGGAGCTGCAGCTGACCGAGCAGATGCTCGACAGGCAGCTCAACTGCCCCCTCACCTCGAGTGCGGGACGTCTGTTCGACGCTTTCGCCGCCCTGCTCGGCCTCTGCCGAGAGACGACGTACGAAGGCGAACCCGCGATCATGCTGGAGGCGGCACTGTACGATGACGTGACCGGGGAGCTCATCAGCGACCCGGCAGCCGATGAGGCGGAGAAGCGTTACCGGTTCGCATTGCAGCATACCGACGTCTCCGACGCCCCGACCGCTCCCCTCGTCATCGACCCCGCTCCCGCGTTGCGGGCTGCCCTTGACGATATGGCGGAAGGGTGTTCGCGGGAATTGGTCTCGTTGCGTCTCCACCATGCGTTCGCCGCAGCTATAGTCGGAAGCTGCAAGCATCTCGCCCCATCGCTCGGCTGTGACACCATCGCGCTGTCAGGTGGCGTGTTCATGAACCTCTTCCTCCTCACCCACATCCGCCGCGGCCTCGAGGAAGCAGGGTTCACGGTGCTCGTCGGGAAGGACCTCCCGGCAAATGACGGATGCGTGGCGTTCGGTGAAGCGGTCGTTGCCCTTGCACGCATGCAGAGGCATGACGGATGAAGGAGTTTGAACATGTGTCTCGCAATACCAGGCGTTGTCATCGACATCGATGAGAAGCGCATGGGCACCATCGACATGATGGGTGTCCAGCGTCGCGTCTCCTTCGAGCTCACCCCCAAGGCCGAGGTCGGCGGCTATGTGCTCGTGCATGCCGGCTTCGCCATCGAGGTGGTCGACGAGAAATACGCACAGGACACGCTCGAGCTGATCAGGGAGTTCCCCGAGCTCGTGGCCGACCAGTTCGACGAGGCGAGGGAAGCAGAGGCGGGCGCCGCGAGCACCCGGCAGACGGAAGAGGTCGGGTAAGGCCATGGACCTCTCCGCTTTCCGCGACCCGGCACTCGCCCGCGACCTGGTCGCATCCATCCAGAAGCTCGCCCCCGAACGCGATACCTACCTCATGGAGGTCTGCGGCACCCATACCGTCGCCATCGCGCGGGGTGGACTCGCCTCCATCCTGCCTGACAAGGTGCATCTGATATCCGGACCAGGCTGCCCGGTCTGCGTGACCGCCAACCGCGACATCGATGCCATCATCGCTCTCGCCCGGACCGAGGGAGTCATCATCACCACGTTCGGCGACATGATGCGCGTCCCCGGCTCCACCTCATCCCTGCTCGACGAGCGGGCGAACGGGCATGATGTGCGCGTGGTCTACTCACCACTCGACGCCCTCGATGTGGCACGCAAGAACCCGGACAAGGAAGTCGTGTTCGCGGGGGTCGGGTTCGAGACGACCGTGCCCCTGATCGCGGTTGCCATCAAGCACGCCTCCGACGAGGGGCTGGACAACTTCTCGGTCTATTCCGCACACAAGACGGTACCGGCCACCCTCGGGGTCCTCGTCAACGACCCCGAGGTGCGCATCAGCGCATTCATCCTCCCGGGGCACGTCTCCACGATCATCGGCAAGGAACCGTACGAGTTCCTCGCAAGGGACTATCACACCCCCGGCGTCATCACCGGATTCGAGCCGGTCGACCTGCTCCAGGGCATCGCCATGCTGCTGAAGCAGCTGGCGGATGGACGTTCCGAGATCGAGATCGCCTACGGACGCGGCGTCCGCGCCGAGGGGAACCCCACGGCCATGACCGCGGTCAACGAGGTCTTCGAGCCCTGCGATGCGACCTGGAGGGGGATTGGGTCGATACCCGCAAGCGGCCTGCGTATCCGGGAAGCATACCGCGCGTTCGACGCGGAACGCAAGCTGGCACCCGTTCCCGAACCCACCATCGAGCCCGCCGGTTGCCGTTGCGGTGATGTGCTCCGCGGCGTCATCCGCTCGGAGGACTGCCCGCTCTTCGGCACGACCTGCACGCCCGAACACCCGGTGGGCCCCTGCATGGTCTCCTCGGAGGGAAGCTGCGCCGCACATTACCGCTACCGGACCGCATGAGAGATCCGGATACCCTCTCCCGTCGCCTGCAAGGATGCACGGGAATCGACTAGCTCTATGATGGTTCCCGACACCATGACCTCGATGAGCCGGAAGGATTGAGATGAACGACGAAACCGTACTGCTCGCCCATGGAAGCGGTGGTTCGATGATGAAACGCATCATCGACGAGGTCTTCTTCGAGGCATATGCCGGCGACGTCCTTCGTCGCGCCGACGATGCGGCCGTGCTGCCTTCCCCTCCGGCTGGTTCGCGCATCGCGTTCTCCACCGACACCTTCGTGGTCCATCCGCACTTCTTTCCCGGTGGCGACATCGGTCGTCTCGCCATCTGCGGAACGGTCAACGATGTGGCCACGAGCGGTGCCGAGGTCAGGTTCCTGTCCTGCGGGTTCGTTCTCGAGGAAGGATACCCGATGGCGGACCTCAAGCGCATCTGCGCGACGATGGCAGAGGTCGCCTCCGAGGCGGGCGTGGAGATCGTCACCGGCGACACCAAGGTCGTCAACCGTGGTCATGGTGACGGCATCTACATCAACACGGCGGGCGTGGGCTTCGTCCCCGAAAGGCTTGACCTGTCGGGCTCCCATTGCAAGCCCGGAGACAAGGTCCTGCTCTCGGGGTCGATAGGGGACCATGGCATCGCGGTCATCTCCTGTCGGGAGGAGCTCGCCTTCGCCACCACGGTCGAGAGCGACGCCGCTCCGCTCAACCATCTCATCGCCAACGTCCTCGAGGCCGCACCCGGCGTCAGGGGCTTCCGCGACCCCACGAGGGGCGGTCTCGCCTCGACCCTCAACGAGTTCGCCGAGGCGAGTGGCGTGAGCATCCATGTGAACGAGACCGACGTCGTCGTGCATCCTCAGGTACAGGGCGCCTGCGAGATGCTCGGATACGATGTC
>OMSY01000179.1 GCA_900313875.1 uncultured Actinomycetes bacterium | reverse complement strand
TATGCGTCGAGCGTCAGGGAGAGATGTGTCAACAATTCCCCTGCAAAGTCGATATCGTGGAAAGCGGAGGGCGCTGAAGGAAACGGGGCCCGTCCCAAGGAACGGCCCCCGCTGGTTGTCGTGCGGATGTCGCGAGCGTTCAGCGCTTCGTCTGCTGTTCGACCAGGCGTCCCCCTGCGTAGCGCTCACGGAGGAGCGGCTTCTCGATCTTGCCCGTCGGGTTGCGGGGGATATCCGCGAAGATGATCTTGCGTGGACGCTTGTAGCGGGGAAGGCCCTTGCAGAAGAGCTCGACCTCCTCCTCGGTGAGGGAGTGGTCCTCCTTGACCTCGATGATGGCGAGCGTGATCTCGCCGAGGCGCTCATCGGGGATGCCGATGACGGCAACGTCCTTGATGGCGTCATGCGCACGGAGGAAGTTCTCCACCTGCACCGGGTAGATGTTCTCGCCACCCGAGATGACGACGTCCTTCTTGCGGTCAACCAGGTAGATGAACCCGTCCTTGTCGACCTCTGCCATGTCGCCCGTGTAGAGCCATCCGCCGCGCAGGACCTCGTCCGTCGCCTCAGGGTCGTTGAAGTAGCAGGTCATGAGGCCGGGGCCCTTGACGCAGAGCTCACCGACCTCGCCGCTGCCCGGTTCGACGGGGACGTTGTCCGCTCCGCGGACCTCTGCTTCCCAGCCATATCCAGGGATGCCGATGGCGCCGACATGGTCGATGTTCTTGACACCGAGGTGCACGCAGCCCGGGCCGATCGCCTCGGACAGACCATAGTTGGTGTCGTACTCATGGTTGGGGAAGTGCTCCTTCCAGCGCTTGATCAGGCTGGGGGGCACGGGCTGTGCGCCGATATGCATGAGGCGCCACTGGTCCAGGTGGTATTCGTTGGGGTCGATCCTGCCCGAATCGATGGCATCGAGGATGTCCTGCGCCCAGGGCACGAGCAGCCAGACGATCGTGCACCTCTCCTCCGACACGGCCTGCAGGATCCATTCCGGTTTCACGCCGCGTAACAGGACGGACTTCCCCCCGACGAGGAAGCTGCCGAACCAGTGCATCTTGGCCCCGGTATGGTAGAGGGGCGGGATGCAGAGGAAGACGTCCTCATGGGTCTGGGAGTGATGGTTGTTCTCCGTGAGGCAGGATGCCACGAGGCTCTCGTGGTTGTGCAGGATGGCCTTCGGGAAGCCGGTGGTCCCGCTGGAGAAGTAGATGGCCGCATCGTCATGGATATCGATGGGGATACCGGGTTCGTCTGCGCTGAAGCGACCGACGCGGATGTTGTAGCTGTCGGCGAACGAGGGGCAGTCATCCCCGACGAAATAGCGGTGGGTCACCGTCGGGATGCGATCCGCGATGGCTTCCATGCGGCCGATGAACTCGGGGCCGAAGATGATGGCAGAGGACTCCGACTTCTCGAGGCAGTACTTGATCTCCTCGGCGGAATAACGGTAGTTGAGCGGGACGACCACCGCACCGGCTTTCAGGATGCCGAAGTAGATGGGAAGCCATTCGAGCGAGTTCATGAGCAGGATCGAGACCTTCTGTCCCGGCTCGATACCCGCATCGATGAGCATGTGGGCGAAGCGGTTGGCGTGCTGATTGAAGTCAGACCATGTGATCTCGCGACGATAGCGCTTGGTGGGATTGGTCTCCACGAGCTCGTATTCGCGCCAGGTGATCCCGTGATGCTCGCGTACCTCGGGGTTGATCTCGACGAGGGCGGTTTCATCGCCGTATTTCCGGGCGTTCTCGATGAGCGTGTCAGTTATGGGCATATCTGAAAGCCTTTCAATGAATGTCAAAACGGTATGATTATACCCGCCTCATCCATGGACCGTTCCCACTAATGCGCTATCGGCATGAAGGGGCCGAACGATGGGGATGGCCGATATCTCCAGCTGGAAGCGGCCCCGCCAAAAGTAAGGAAAATCTAACTTAACAATAGGGGATTTCAAGACCGTTTGTCCCCGAAATCGGCCGTTCTGGATTGTACCTGCTTGCTGAAACCCCTTCTACGTGTGAATATGCTTGCAGTTTCGCCGGATGGACGTGGAGGTTGCGTCCGGCGAGCCGTCCGGGAGAGTTGCTGCGAAGTGGCCTTCCTGGGCAAGGACGACAGTATTCATGTGAGTTCTATGCCAAATGGAGGGAGGACACAATGGCCGTACAGATCAGCGACGACTGCATCGGATGCAGCGCATGCGTGAACGAGTGCCCGCAGGGCGCTATCGAGATCCAGGACGGGCAGGCCGTGGTCGACGAGGCAACTTGCGTCGAGTGTGGTATCTGCGTTGATGCTTGCCCCGCAAGCGCAATCACCCTCTAAGCCAGTTCTTGGGATGCATCTCAAGGGGACGGGCCGCGGAAGCGACCCGTCCCCTCCCTTTTTGTCCGCGAACCATCCCATCAGTTGGCGCACCGGTCCCGCAGGCGCGTCATGCAAGATCCCATTGCCTCGCACCCGCTTCGGTATCTGCTTCCCAACAGATGGACACCGTACCTGCGTTCGTCGAATTCTCGTCTATACTCTATGCCGAGGACATGCTCGTATTCGAGACGACATCCTGGTAGAGGAGTCAGACCATGAACAACAACCCATGGCAAGACCTCATCAAATCGGTTCTCCAGAGGTTCGAGAACCAGGGGCGCGGATCGCAGGAACCCGATCCCGCATCGGGTTCCGATGAGGAACCGGCGAAGAGGGGGAGGAAGAAGGAGGGGAAACCGCCACGGGTCTTCACCCTACGTCGGAAGGTCACGCTCGCGGTCCTCGCGTTGCTTGCCCTGGCATTCCTCTATTGGCTCTTCCATCCAGCTTTGAACATCCATTCGAGTGACCTGTGCATGGTGCTCTG
>OMSY01000100.1 GCA_900313875.1 uncultured Actinomycetes bacterium | reverse complement strand
ATCCACCAGTGCGTTTATGCGTTCCATGCGAGAAAGGAACGAGCTGCGATGAATGAACAGGGCCCGTGCTGTTTCGGACGCATTCATGTGGCAGCGCAGATATTCGCGTAGCGTATGGTAATAATCGGTACCCTTGTCGGTGTCGTGTGCGGCTAGGATGCGCACCTTCCGGCTGACAAGCGCAAGAGCGTCATCGGCAAAGTCGCCAACGCTGTTCATCAACAGGTAGAGGACGGCACAATCGTCGAATCGGAATGTCCACCGCAGGGAGTCGTCGGTTGCTCCAACGGCTAGCGCAACTTCGGTTTGGACGAAGGCTTCACGAAGGTCTGCAAGACTATAGAAGCTGTTGGATAGGCCTGCCGTCATCAGCTCGTCGCGCACAAGGTAGGAAAGCGCCTGATCGAGTCCTTCGCCTTGGTCGGCTTCGAAGCAATCGAGATTGACGAGCACAAACAGCTTGTCAAGATGATGGAACCCCAGACATCCGCGCCAACGCTCTTCGATAAAGGGGATCGTGCGCTTCGGATAGGGGTTGCTGTCATAGCGCAGATTGGGAAGCAGCTGTATCAGCAGAAGTTCGTCGCCGCGCGCCCATCCGAGCAAGGCAAGAGATGTTTCCCGTTCTTGCAAGGTGACAGGCTGTCCCGCTAGGCAGCGGGCAACGACCTGCCGTGTACTCGCAAGCGGCTCGTCGGCCGTGATGAACGAGCGATGGCGTGCGTAGGCCCTCTCTATCACGGGTGCCAGGCAGTTCAGCATGGCCGCATAGAATCGGAATAGTTCCTCGTTGTAAGGGTCGAGCCGCATGCCGATACGTCCGATATAGCGGTCTTCATAGAAGAGGTTGCGCAGAACGCTGTCACCGAACGTAAACGATTGGGAGAACACCTCGTGGCGCTCGGTAATGTGCTTGAATTCGGGCGAGCTATAGTATTCCCTCAATATGTATTCGGGTACGCCGACATCGATGCCGTCGCTTGATTCCACCAATCCTTCCGTGATTGACGAATCCGAGTAGGCGACATAGACGAACTCTTCGTCAACGATGCTCAGCGGGCTCCCCAAGATATCATCGCATGTGTCGACGATGCACTTGAATACATCGTCGGCATCTTCCGCCGCCTTAAGGGCTTCATGCCAGTCGGCAAACGACTGGAAAATGTTAGAGATAGCATTGACAGCTTGCCCTAAAGATGCGTCTTTAAGCTCGATGAGGGACATGCCCGGTATAGGCGGAACGCTAAGTCCTTCTGCTGGTTCCATCAGGATATACAGCGTTCCCGACTCATAAGAGAAAGCCGTTTCGGCGTCGGGCTCCGATGCGGATCGGCTGTCGTACTTTTCGCGGCGGTTTGCATGGGCGGCCTCTGTCATGTTGGCACGCGTCCATTGGACAAACGCCTCGCGATCTCCGGCTGAGACGATTACAGCGTGCCCCAAATCATCTTGCGTTGCGGTGAAGCATCGCGGGCCTCCCACTTGCACGAGATGGTCGCTTCTGTGGATGAAAGACACGTCAAAGTGTTCGCCGAGTTTATGGAAGATGATGTCCTGCGAAATGGTAAGCATGATCGCATCGCTTTCATTAACTTGAAAATTACCTGTACAAAGCTAAATCAGTTTCCTGGATAAAATAGAACCTCTGTCATCGTAATTATAATTCTATCATCCTACAAGTTGTAGGATGCACAATCCAGTTTTCCGAAACATTAACGGCTACCAGTTCGTTATTCGCCTCCGTATCATGCAGGTCGTAGAGGTCTGCAGTTCGTTCTCGACGAAAGGAGCGCTCGGAATGGATATCCCTAAGTTCTCAGAAGATGAATTGAAAGTCGTCGACGAGCTTCCCGAGATGCCATGGCGTCCCGTCATCAAAATCTTCGACTATCCGGTGACCGCGCGTGAGGCCATGCTTTCCGTCTACAAGGACAAAAAAGCGCTTTGGCAGATTATCGGCGTGGAAAATCAGCTGTTCAACCCCTGGATTTATCCTGACAACATCGCACGCGCCTGGGTGATGGAAGCCCAGCCCTTCGACGCCCTGAAAGACGGCGGCGGATTGGACGTATTCGGCGTCAAATGGGTATATGTGCCCGTGGCGATGGGTTCTATGGAAGACCCCAACGAAGAACCTTGGATGGACGATGCCAACGATTGGAAGGAATACGTCCATTTCCCCGATTTGGACTCGTGGGATTGGGAAGCAAGCGCCGCGGCTAACAACGATATCTACCTGAAGCCCGACGTGGTGAACACCATGTGGATCCAAAACGGCTTCTTTGAGCGCCTGATCAGCTTCATGGGCTTCGAGGATGCCTCTGTGGCCATGATCGACGAGGATCAAGAGGACGCCGTCAAGGAATTCATGCGGGCCATGGCCGATTTCTATATCGACCTGATCGATCATTTCGTCAAGTACTACAAATACATCGACGGCTTCTACATCCATGATGACTGGGGTTCGTCCAAAGACACATTCGTTGCGCCCGATCGCATCGCCGAAATCGTCGTGCCGGCCATGCGCCGCGTGACCGACCATATCCACGGCCTGGGCATGTACGCCGAGCTTCACAGCTGCGGTTGCAACTACAAGCAGGTCCAGAACATGATCGATGCCGGTTGGGACGTGTGGATTCCGCAGGCGGCCGTCAACGACGTTGAGAAGATCTACAACGAATTCGGTGACCAGATAATCATCGGCGTGCCGGTGCAGTTCGACCCGGAGAAAACGACTGAAGAAGAGCAGCGGCAGGCGGCTCGCGACTATGCGAAGAAGTTCTGCAAGCCGGACAAGCCTTCCATCTTCAGCGGCATCGATTGCTGCACATGCCTGACCCCTGCTTTCCGTGAAGAGCTCTACATCGCCTCGCGTAAAGCGTACAGCGGCGAGGCGGTCGACTAGTGTTCGCTTCCGGAAAAACGTTGCCCGGTTTTCGCGAGTCGCGCATAAAAAGCGGCGGCTCGGGAGGCCTGCCTCATCGGAACGTGTAAAAGGGTCAGGCCCTTTTGCACATTCACGTTGGAAGCGAGCCGTCGAATGGCGGCAGATGGGAGAAAGACATGCTTACACCGAAGGAAAACTATCTGAAAGCCGCGCGTTGCGAAAAGCCCGAATGGGTGCCCATTTTCGGCGAGGCAAACATGTTGCCGCCGTTCATCTGGGACTATGACCCCGAGACGAAGGTTGACTGGCTCAACATCACCTGGGTCGAGGGTGAGCCGGGGCTGGCTGCCATGCCCGACACCAGCAAACCGGCCATGACCGATATCTGCGACTGGCGCGACATCATCAAATGGCCCGATTTGGACGCTGTCGACTGGGAGCAGAAGATCAAGGAGTTCCACGAGAACGAGATGTTCCCCTTCGACCCCGACAAGGCGACCATCTGCATGGCAAACACCAACGGCATCTTCT